>JALDXP010000058.1:0-11907 GCA_032154885.1 Actinomycetota bacterium | reverse complement strand
TGATAGCCGCCCTCGGCAGCAGCTTCCCCGGCATGTACGCAGGCGTTCAGGACGCGAGCGCGGCGATCCTCGGGCTGAGCGCTGCATCGATCGCCACCACGCTCGTGGGGCCCGCCGCCGTCGACACCGTGCTGGTCATGTTGGCGGTGACGTCTCTGGCCACCGGGTTGGTGTTCTTGCTCATGGGCTACTTCGCTCTCGGGGACGTTGCCAGATTCGTGCCATTTCCCGTCATCGGAGGCCTGCTCGCCGGCACCGGCTACCTCATCCTGGTTGGGGGGATCGAGATCATGGGGGTGGAGTCGGCTGGCGACCTGACGGCGGGAGACGCCTTGGGTCTGTTCTGGCCCGGCGTCGCGCTGGCCGTCGCGTTCTTCATCGCCTCCCGTCGAAGGTGGCCTTCATGGGCCTACCTGGCGTTTCTCGCTGGTGGTGTCACCTTCTTTCACGTCATCACCCGAGCCCTGGGAATCGACAAGGTCGAATCCCTGGAGCGGGGTTGGCTGCTCGGCCCTTTCCCGGAAGGCAGCATGTGGCCAGGGCTCGCCGTCGATGCGCTAGGGGGCGCCGACTGGGGGGCACTCGCCGGCGAGGCAGCCAGCATCCTCACCATCCTGCTCATCGTTCCGATAACTCTCCTTCTCTACATCGGTGCGCTCGAGATCGAGACCAAGTCCGATGTCGATATGAACGCGGAGCTGCGAGCGACCGGCTGGGCCAACGTCGCCGCCGGCGCAGTGGGCGGTCCGCCCGGCTACATGTACTTGGCCGACACCTTGATCACCCAGCGACTCATTGGCAGACGACGGGGTCCGGCGGTTGTCGCCGCCGTGGGGATCCTGAGCGTGTTGTTGGTCGGGGGCGTCGTCCTTGAGTTCGTGCCGGAGTTCGTCATCGGCGGCCTGCTCTTGTTCGTCGGAGCCGACTTCATGGTGGAGTGGTTGTGGTCTTCTCGCCGACGAATGACACGCCTGGACTACGCCCTCATGTGGGGAATCGTGCTGGTGATCGCCACCGTCGGTTTCCTGCCCGGAGTCGCCGCCGGCCTGGTGGCCGCGATCGCCCTTTTCGTCGTCAGGTACAGCCGAATCGATGTCGTGAAGCACTCCCTTACTGCCAGAGACCACCGAAGCAACATGGAGCGCTCCGAGATAGACGCCGACTATCTCGAGGAAGCGGGGGATTCGGTTCTGATCCTCCAGCTCCAGGGATTCATCTTCTTCGGCACAGCAAGTCGGATCACCCGGCATGTCCGAGCCAGCCGGGATAGCACCGAGACGCTGCGGTTCGTCATCTTCGACTTTCGCCAGGTGACCGGAGTCGACTCCTCGGCGGTGGTGCTGTTCGAGAGGATCGCCCTTCTCGCCCGAGAACAGGGGTTGATCCTGGTGTTCACCGGGCTGAGCCCGACCCACCGGGCCCAGTTCTCGGAGCTCATGAGTGATTATGAAGACGTGATCAGGGACGAGACCGACCTCGATCACGGGATGGCCTGGGCCGAGGACCGACTCCTCGCCTCCGCCGGCGTGGGTGACGGGCAGCAACGGGCCCTTCCGGATCGGCTAGCCGATGAGCTCGCCCCCTACCTCGCTCGACGCACGATCCCTGCGGGGAGTCAGCTGATGCGGCAGGGCGAGCCCACATCTGGCATCTTTCTCATCGTGTCAGGGCGGGTCACCGTGCTCCTCGAAGGACGGAGCGGAGAGCAGGTTCGGCTTCGTACCCTTCTCGAGGGGACCGTGTTGGGCGAGATCAGCCTGTATCGAGCAGAGCCGCACACCGCCACGGCGGTCACCGATACCGAGTGCGAGGTGCTGCACCTCACACCTGAGCGCTTCATTGATCTCTGTCGGGACGCGCCGACGGTCGCTGCCGACTTCCATATCTTCGTGGCTCGCACCCTCGCCGGCCGGGTGAGCCATGCCAACCGAGCCATCAGGGCCCTTCAGGGTTGAGAGACAAGCGTCGTCGGCCGAGAATCCGCTTGCTTTGACCACCATCCGCGGGACCGAGGAGCAGGGTGCGACCTTCGTCGAGCTCTTCTTCGATCTGGTCTTCGTCTTCGCCGTCACGCAGGTGACCGCAGTTCTGGCTCATGACCTCACCGGCTCGGGTGTGACGCGCGCCTTGATCCTCTTCTGGCTGGTGTGGTGGGCTTGGACCCAATACACCTGGTCGCTCAACGAGGCCGACACAGAGCATGTCTCGATCCAGTTCATCACTCTCGTGGCGACGGCAGTCGCCTTCCTCATGGCGGTGACGATTCCCCTGATCACGAGCCCGATTGGCTGGTTGTTCCCCCTCTCCTATCTGGTGCTCCGCACAGTTGGCATCTCCCTGCAGTGGAGACTGGCCGCCGGCGACCAGGTGTGGGTTCGATCGGTGAAGACGTGGACCGTCCTGTCGAGTTTTGGACTGCTGGCGATCATCGCTGCTGTCTTCCTCCCGCCGGATCGCCGGTTTCTCGCGCTGGGCATCGCCGCTCTCCTCGATGTGGTCGCAGCTCTAGGAGCCGGTCGAGGCGAGTGGAGGCTGTTCCCAGAACATTTCGCCGAGCGGCACGGTCTGTTTGTCATCATCGTGCTCGGCGAATCTCTGATTGCGGCCGGTCTGACCCTCGCCGATCAATCGCTGAGCCTTGGGCTCCTATCGGTCGCTGTCACCGCCGTTGCCGGAACCTGCGCCCTTTGGTGGACGTACTTCGGATGGGCGAGGGAGGCGCTCGAAGACAGGATGAAGGCTCAGCCCTCGAAGAGGCTGGGGAGGTATGCCCGTGACGTGTATTCATTTGCTCACTTCCCCCTCATTTTCGGAGTCATCGGCTTCGCAGTCGGCATCGAGGAGGCGATCGCCCATCCCAAGGACCCATTGTCGTTTCCCGGGGCCCTGGCGTTATGCCTCGGGGTCGCCTTGATCCTGGGCGGGACTGGACTGGCTCTGACCCTCGCTCGTGTTCGCGTGCCTCCGGTCCGCTGGTGGGTGGTCATCGTGCTGATTGTCACTGTCGCGTTGGTGCGGCTCATGCCGGCTTGGGTCGCAATGACGTTCGTGTCGATCGTCGTGGCGGGTCTTGCCGTGGCCGAGGACTCTTCGCAACACGATCGCGGAACATCGGAGGCACCTGTCTAAAGAACCAACTGGGTTTCTGCCGATCATCTCTATGTGAACTGAGGAGAGCCCAGGTGGACATGGCACCGGCAGTCAGGATCAAGCGAGTGGGCCTTCCCGAGATCGTCGGGCGGTGGTCGACGCGAGAGACGGCGTTCCTCAAAGTCGACACTGGCGCCGACACCCTCGGGGACAGGTTCATAGCGGTCAGGGTGACGAGCGAACCCACCGGACACGGGCTGGTTGGCGCCCTGCACAGACTGTTGTATCCCCGATAGGAGGGGTGGCATCACCCCTCGCCCTTGTCAGCTCGCTGTAGTCGAGATCGCAGTTCGAAACACCGGGAGACCGCGCTCGATCATTGCCATGGTGCCGGTGAGGGAAATCCGAAAGTGTCCTGGCGAGGCGCATGTCGAGCCAGGCAAGACCAGGACTCCGTGTTTGGCGAGCCTCGCCACGAAGGCTCGATCATCCGGGTCTGGCGAACGGACCCAGAGGTAAAAAGTGCCCTCGGGCGACTGCAGTTGATAGCCGGCTTGCTGGAGCTCGGTCACGAGGAGGTCACGCTTGCGCTCGAGCTCGACCAGATCGATGGAGAGCTTGTCCAGTTCGTCCATCGAGTACTGCATGATGGCGCTGGGGAACAACCAACCGCCTGCTATCTGGGCCATGAAGACGGCGGAACGCAGTGACTCACGGTCGGGCATCTCTGGCGTCCAGGCGAGCCACCCGACCCGCTGACCGGGTGTGAGCAGGATCTTGCCGTAGCTGTATGAGATCAGGGTGTGCGGGTAGTACTCCGCAGGGCTGGTGAACTTTGCGTCTGTGAATACCAGCTTTGAATAGGGCTCGTCGGAGAGCAGATAGATCGGTCTTCCGAATTTCTCCGAAGCTTCGGTCAAGACGTCGGCAAGACCCTCCAGAGTGGAAGGCGGGTAGATGCGACCCGTGGGGTTGTGTGGCGTGTTCACGATCAGCAAGCGTGTCTTCTCGGTGATTGCCCTGGCCAGGCGTTCCAGGTCGAGGTCATAGTCATCGCCCCGGACGGGCACATTGACCGGGATGGCTCCGGACGCCAGGATCATCGATCGATAGAAGAACCAAGGGGGATCGAAGTAGACGACCTCGTCGCCGACATCCACCAATGCCCCGAGGGCGATGGCGATCGCGCCGAAGGCGCCCGGCGTCATCGCGATGTCCTCGGGGTCGAAGGACTGGCCACGCCACTCGAGGAGGTGATTCGCCACAGTGCGCTGCGACTCCACCTCGGAGAACTTGTAGGCGTAATGGCTCTTGCTCAGCGGAGTGGTGGCCGAAGTGAGGGCGGAGGCGAATCCATCCACAGCCATCTCCTGAGGATTTCCGAAGGCGAAATCGGCGATGTCGGGATTGTGCCGGTGCTCCTCCCAGATCGGCAGGAAGGAGAGCAGGGCCTCATTGGCTTCCGTGATTCGTTGGATCCGCTCGGTCACCATGCAGTTGGCTGACGATAATCGCGGCTACGCGCTCCACCATGGGGGGTTTTCCCCAGCTGCCCCTGCCTCCGCCATATCCTCGCCCGCACAATCATGTTGATCCGTCCGGTCGAACCACGCGATCTCGACGCCCTCTACGAGGTCTGTCTTCGCACCGGTGACGCCGGGGAGGACGCAAGTTCCCGGTTCGCAGACGGCCGGCTACTCGGTGAGGTCTACGTCGGGCCTTACTTGACGATGCCGAGCGGAATCGGTTTTACCGCCGTCGACGAAGGAATCCCGTCCGGGTATGTCCTGGCCGCAGTCGATACCCGGCGATTCGAAGCCGAATGCGCGGCGGAATGGTGGCCCCCATTGCGTGATCGATACCCACAGCCGGGGGACGATGATCCCTCGACCGACGACGCCGAGATCATCGCCTTGATCCACAACCCGGAGAGCCCACCCGACGTGATCGTGGCCCGATATCCGGCCCATCTCCACATCGATCTGCTCCCCATCTTGCAAGGGAGAGGCGTGGGCCGAGAGATGATGGGCCGTCTCCTCGACGAACTTCGGGCCAGGGGAGTGCCCGGTGTCCATCTCGGGGTCGACGTACGCAACCAGCGCGCCGTCGGCTTCTATGAGCATCTCGGTTTCGAGCATCTCGACGACACCGATGACGTGGTGATGGGCAAGCGGCTCGACGGGGGCTGATAACGACTCATCGAGGACCGAAAGCGACTCGGCCACCGCATACACTCGCATTGTGAGGTCATGAGCTCGCAAGTGCCGACTGACCGGGTTGTCGGGCCATCGTTCGAGGTTTACCTGCCTATGGATCGTCGGCGTGAGCTGGCGGGCATGGGCACGTTGCCTGCGACGTCCACCGGCGCCGCCCTGTTCGCCGATATCAGCGGTTTCACCAACCTGACTGAGATCCTGAGTCGGAACCTCGGCCCTCGCCGCGGAGCGGAAGAGCTGACCCGTTTGCTCAACCAGGTGTTCGGGCCGATCACGCGAGCGATCCATGAGCACGGTGGCAGCGTCATCTCTTTCGGTGGCGACTCCGTGACCAGTTGGTTCGACGGCGACGACGGATACCAGGCCACGGCGGCCGCTCTCAGTCTGCGTTCCTTCATCCAGGTTTTCCGATCTCAGGAAGCCGGCGGGCCGGCAGGTGACATCGACATCAAGGTCGCCGTCGTTTCCGGCGGAGCGCGCCGGGTCCGCGTCGGCCGGCCCGAGTACTCGTACATGGACCTTCTTGCCGGTCAGGTGGTCGAGGCCCTTTCCTCCGAGGCCGGGCTGTTGCAACGGGGCGAGGTGGCCGTGAGCCGGGAGGTGGCCGAGGCACTCGGGTTCCGTGCCGAGCTCAGAACAGTCTCGAGTGAAGGACGCGTTCGCTATCTAGTCGACTCCCTCACCTCCGCCCCGGGCCGTGTGATCTCGATTGATGACTACGCCATCGACGAGCCCAAAGCCCGGGAATGGCTGCTCCCCAACGTCCATGAGCAGATCGAACAACGGCTTGAGGGGCTCATGGCCGAGCTTCGGGACGTGGTCGTCGTGTTCGTTGGTTTCGACGGCATCGACCATGTCCACGACCAGGACGCGGGAACGTCGCTCGATACCTGTGTCTCCTGGGCTCAGGAGGTCCTTGGAAGATATGAAGGCGTGGTTCTCCAGGTGCTGATCGACGACAAGGGCTGTCATCTGTACGCCGTCTTTGGCGCCTCGATATCCCATGAGGATGAAGCGAGACGCGCAGTGATCGCGGCCCTGGAGCTGACCGAGTCCCCAGCAGACTCGGGTGTGGCCTCCAAGGTCAGGGTCGGAATCGCAAGTGGAGTCGCCTACATCGGCTCCTACGGGGGGCCGAACCGGATGACCTACGGTGCCCACGGCCCGGTGGTGAGTCTCGCCGCTCGGATCATGCAGCAAACACCACCCGGTGAAGTCCATGTCACCGAGCAGATCGCCGCAGAGCCGAGCGCCCGCGTCGATTTCGCCATCGTCGGACCCAGGGAGTTCAAGGGAATCGACCGGACAGTGACCGTGCACAGGGCCAATGCGGTCGACGGCCACGTTCCGGCGAAAACTTCCCGCCGGCTGAGCGACGGGGGGTTGGTCGGCCGGGACCGGGAGCGAGGTGTCGTCGCCTCGCGCCTTGCCCAGCTTCATGCCGGCGATGGGGGAACAATCCTCATCGAGGGCCCGGCCGGCATTGGCAAATCCCGACTGCTCAAGGACTTCGTCGAACAGGCCGAGTTGCTCGGCACGACCATCATCACGAGCACCGGCGAGGAGATCGAAAGCGCTACCGCGTTCTACGCGTGGAGGCCGGTGCTGCGTCAGTTGTTCGGGGGGGAGGGAGCGGAGGGAGCGTTGCTGGCATTCGTCGCAAGCGATCCGTGGTTGGACGAGCGCAAAGGCCTGCTCGCCCCGATGGTCTCGGTATCTGTCGAAGACTCGGACCTGATCGCCGGTATGGAGTCAGAGCTCCGTGGCGAGAACACCTTGCGTCTCCTCACTGCGATCGTCCGGGGCGCTCCCCGGGCCTCAGCCCCGTTCGTCATCGTCATCGACGACGGCCATTGGGTCGACTCGGCCTCGTGGGCCATGGCGGAAAGAGCGGTCCGTGAGATCCCGGCGTTGCTGCTCGTCATCGCCACGCGCCCCTTCGGCGAGGGATCCGGGCGGAACCCCCCTGCGGAATACGAGCGTCTGGTGGCGGACGAGCGCACCGAGCATGTCGTCCTGACCGAGCTGGAGCCGACCGAGGTGATGCAGTTGGTCGAGCAGTGTCTGGGTGTGACGAGCGTTCCCGGGCCTGTGGTCGAGATGATCATCGAGCAAGCCGAGGGCCATCCCTACTTCAGCGAGGAGATCGCTTTCGCCCTTCGTGACGCCGGGCTGCTGCTCATCGAGAACGGGGAGAGCCGGCTTGCGCCCAACGTCCGGGATCTTCGTGACGTGGACTTCCCCAACACCGTCCAGGACATCATCATCGGCCGATTCGACCGGTTGTCTGCCCGCCAGCAGTCGATCCTGAAGGTGGCAAGCGTGATCGGTAGAGAGTTCTCCATCGACACCCTGGTCGAGATCTATCCCGTGGAGATGGACGCCGCCGAGGCGGTCCAAAGCCTGCAGAGCCTCGCGGTCCTCGATCTGATGCAGGAGGTCGTGCGCGACCGATCTCGCTATCGATTTCGCCACGCCATCACCCGGGACATCGCTTATGGCTTGCTCCTCCACTCCCAAAAGACTGGGCTCCATCGTGCCGTGGCGATTTCACTAGAGGCGGCGCACGCCGATGATCTCGAGGCCGTTGCTACGACGCTCGCTTACCACTGGCGCAACAGCCTGAGTGCGGAGTCGGAGAGCGGCGATGTCGACAAGGCCCTCGACTACCTGGGCCTGGCGGGCCGAACGTCGCTCCGCAACTTCGCTCATCGTGAGGCAATCGGATTCCTGACCGACGCTATCGACCTGGCAACGCCCGGGGCGGACAGGGTCGGGCCGAGCCAGGAGGTTCCAGCGGAGACCCTGGCCCGGATGGAACAGGACCTGGCCGAGGCCTATCTGGGCATGGGTCGGGTCGATCACAGCGCGGACCACTTCGAACGTTCACTCCAGCTGCACGGCTACCCGGTCGGTCATGGCAAGTTCGGTGTTGGAGCGAAGCTCCTCACCGCCTCAGCGATGCAGGCGCGCCATCGGCTCTCCCGATCCGATGTCTCGGCGGCCCATGCCGGGTCGAGGGACGACTTGATCGAGGCCGCGACCGCCTATGAGCGGCTGATGAAGATCTACTACTACGCCAACGATCCGGGTGCTCTTATCACCGCCGCCGTCTCGGGTCTCAATCTGGCGGAGAAGGCGGGCACTTCGCCGGTGTTGGCGCGCATCTACGCAAACATGAGCATCGTTGCCGGGATCTTGCCTATTCATCGGCTGGCCCGGCTCTACGCCCGGAAGAGCAGGGAGGTAGCCGACGAGGTAGATCGTCCTCCCGAGCACGCCTGGGTCCGTCTCGCCACCAGCGTCTACGGAGTGGGGGTGGGCGACTGGGAGACCACCGAACAGGACCTGCGCGACTCACTGGATCTCTACAAACGTCTGGGCGACACGCGACAGATGGAGGAGAACCTTGGCACCACCGGTCAGATGCTGACCGCTCAGGGCAGGTTTGCCGAGGTCTACGCGATCGGAGAGCAGCTGAAGGAATCGGGCGCCGGCCGCGACGATGCGCAAGGGGAGCTCTGGGGCTGGCTCTTTCAGGGGACCAGCCTCCTCCGGCAGGGCGACTATCGAACCGCCCTGGCCAGATTCCGCAACGCCGAGGCCCTTCTCGACGCAGGGGTCGGGGCGACCAATGTGGGTTGGCTCTACGGCCTGATGGCGGAGACTTACTGGCGGCTCGATGACCAGGATCGGGCCCGGGCCGCTGCAGCCTCGGCGTCGCAGGCGTTATACGCGGAGCGACCCGGCGTGGTCTTCGCTCTCGACGGCTTCACCGGCGTGGCGGATGTCTATCTCGGCCAGTGGGCTACCGGACGGGCTCGCGAAGCTGCCTCGGCCAAGTCGGCCTCGGAGCTGGCGGTGAAGAAGCTGGGCGCCTTCAGCAAGGTCTTCCCCATCGGCCAGCCCGCTTTTCATCGATATGCCGGCGGGGTCAAGGAGCAAGCGGAAGACGTTGGGGCCGCTCGAAAGGAGTGGGAGCAGGGCGTCGAGACGGCGGTCCAATTGCAAATGCCCTACGAGGAGGGACGTTTGCGGCTGAGCCTGGGACGTTTGGCCAAGGACCGCGCACATCTCGAGGCGGCTCGGGATCTGTTCGAGGCCACGGGGGCTGCCCCGTTCGCCGAGGCAGCGCGGGTCGCGCTCCGTGAGGTCTGAGCGCTAAGACCTCGTTACCACCCGTCGCAAGCTCTTTGCGACGGGGCTGGCCGCCGTGATCGCCTTGGTGGCGCCCTTGACGAAGAACGGTGGTTCCTTCCACGGCAGGCCACGGTCGTAGCGGCGCTGGTCGGCCAGCCGGAAGATGAAAGCGAAGGGTGGCTCGGTCACGTTCCACAGCCGGCACAAACTGGCTCGATGGCCGGAGTGCTCGATGATGGCGTTGACCGCGCGGCGGGCCGCCTCGTTGGCCGCCTCCATCGTCGCCACCGAGGTGAAGGTTCGCACATAGTCCGAGGCGAGCATGAGGTTCGAAATGGCAGTGAATGCCTGCGGTCGCAGACGCCAGGTGTTGACATAGGCCACGAACAGAGGCTCCGCGTCCTCGTCCATGGGGACGAGGCCTGTCACATCGGCCGTCAATCCGTCGGGGAGGGAGTCGAGCCATTTCTCCCGCTGGATGTCAGGGTCGAGGAACCAGCAAACCAACATCTCGTCGGTCAGTGGCTTCTCATCCATGCTGTGTGATTTCTTCAGCTCCTCCCAGACCTCGGTCTTTATCTCGTCGGCGGTGCAGTACATGGCCGGTTTTGCGATCGTCGTGCCGTCTGCGTGCCAGTTTGAGATGTCGGCCGAGATGATCCCGCGCACCTTCCCATCGCCATATTTCTCGAGAGGGTGGTCCGGCCAGAACTGCTGCTGGGAGATGGAGGTGATCGCCCAGGGCGAGTCGATGTAGATGGTGTGCCCGTTGGACAGGGGCATGTCCTCGGTGAGGTAGAACTGGATGCCGTTCATCCACTCGACATATTTGGTGCCGATCTCCTTGATGCCTTCCAGAGACGAGTCGGCATCGAGGATCCCGTCGTCGAGCAGCTTCGCCATCACCTCGGCGGGCATGGCGGCTATGTAGTAGTCGGCGTCGTCGAGGGTGTAGCTGTTCCCCGCTGAGTCGGACATGACGACCGATTCGATCTTCCCGCCGGTGCTGCCCTGGTTCGGCTCGCAGACGATCTTCTCGACCTTCCTGTCGAACTGGTAGTCCACGCCCTTATCGGTCAGATAGGCGAGCCAGGGATGGAGCCAGACCTCATTGGTTGGCCCGTTGAGAACCCGATCGGTGCTCGGGCCTGGTATCAGCATGTCCAGGATCAGGGCAAGCCCGACGTCACCCTCGACGTGGGCATTTGCCAATCGAGCGTTGGCAGCAACGAGCGAGCGGGTCAGACCCTCGGCGAGGAACTTCTGATACCCCTCCGACTTGTTGCTGGCGTCGACGAAATCCCACCAGCCCATCGTCTCGTAGATCTCCTGGCGGCGGGCGTCGCAACTGGTCAGCACCTGCCAAAGCTTGCCGACGAAGAACTCGATCTCGTCGTTCTTCAGCCCCATCTCCGCAGGGACGTTTTCGGCCAGGTCCCGGATGATGAGGGTCCAGTCCTCTCTAGTGCTCGGGAACCTCGACGGCATCTCGATCGACTTCTTGTCGTAGAGGGACATCTCGACCCGGGAGGTGTCGGTGAGGTTGTCGACCACATGTGCGCCCTTGTCGCCGAACGGAATGCGGCTCATGGTGTCGGTCACGTGCCGGTAGAACCGGGGAAAAAAGCGAAAGCCATGCTCACCGGGCAGGAAGCCGGCGGGGCCCTCTACATCTCCGCAGATCGAGTTGTCGCCCCCAACCGGGACCGGGATGCTCCTCGCCTTGCCGCCGCACAGTTCGGTCTGGCGCTCGAAGACGGCCACCTGGAATCCACGTTCGATCAATTCGTGGGCGGCACTCATCCCGGCCACACCACCACCTAGCACCGCGACCTTCGGGCCTTTTCCAGCGCCCTCGAACGTGCTGACTTGTTCCGATGTCATCTGCCCCATCCTTCGAAGAGGGACGAAGCTAGTTATCGGGCCAAGGCGGTGGTCAATCAGGCGGATCGATGGTTCCGCCCTGCCATCGGATCAGGGGGCGAGGCGGGGCACGTGGCGGACGGCGGGGCCGGGAGGAGCCCGATTGACCGTCCACCACGCGACCTCTGATCTGTCGTGGTGACCGAGCCGATGCCGTGAGCCCAATCGGCCGCACGCGCCAGAGCCAGGCCGTTTCGGCTGACGGGCTCACAGCATCACTCATCGCCGCGTATCACCTCCTCTCCATGGTCCACCCACCGTCATCTGGAGAGGTGTTGCGTCTGGGCGATCGATTGGCCAGTGCCGTTCCAGTTGGCGGCTAGCGCCTTGGTCCCGGCTTCGTTGGACTGATCGAGGTCGTCCTGGCCACGGTCGGCCGAGTTGGACTGATTGGTCTGAGCGCTCGGGTTGGCGGTCTGGTTGGAGGTGTTGTTGTTCCCAGCCATCTGTGACTGAGTCCTGGCACACCGGTCGCAGTCGCCCCCGAGGCAGTCCATGTCCTTGTGGTCGCGGTCGTCCATGTCCATGTGGTAGAGAT
>JALDXP010000057.1:0-11968 GCA_032154885.1 Actinomycetota bacterium | reverse complement strand
TTGACATCGGCATCGCTCATGAGCAGTGCCTGGGCATCGGTGTTCAACGCGATGAACTCGACACCGCGTATGCCCGCTTCGACCATGCGATTGACGGCGTTGACGCCGCCACCGCCGATCCCTACGACTTTGATGACGGCCAAATAGCCGCCGCTCGACGAGTTCACGACAATTCCTCCAGTGGATATCGGAAGCTGAAGTAGAGGTTTACCGTTCGCCGCCTGGTTAGTAAAGCCTCAATCTCTAACCTTCAACTAGACGTCTACACCTTCGAGGGGGGTTGTCAGGGAGGCAGGACGGCCGGGTGAGTCGGGGCGATGAGGATCAGGGTCGAGCCCGATGCAGGCTGCTCACGGAGCAATGCGGCCAAGCTCAACGCCTTGGCGCCCATCTCCACCGGTCGGCCGAGCCGCACCTGAAACCCGCCAACCTCCGCCCAGATCTCTCCCCCCGGCTCCTTGCGCACCCTGGCCGTCGCCCTGAGCTCCTCAGGGAGGGTGGCCACGAATTCGAGCGATCCGAGGACCTCCGGGGCGGACTCGGTCTCGTCGGCAGGGATCGCCCCCAATTCGATCCATGGCTTGGCAGGATCGGGCTCGGAGGCGGTGCCAACCTGGACGCCATCGACGGCGAAGATCCCCCATCCCTCGCTGGTCTCCAGCCAGGCAACCGGGACCCGTTCCTGGACTCGCACCACGACGCCGGTCGGCCAATCCAGGTCGACCACGGACTCACGGACCCACGGGTCGCTCTCGAGGGCGGTCTCGACCTCCTCCGACCGGATCAGTATGAGCGGCGTGCCCTCGACGATGTCATGCTCGAGCAGCACGGTCTCTGCGGAGCTGGCGGCGATGCCCGAGGTCGTCACGGAAGAAACGCTGAGCAAAGGCGATAGGAACAGCCAGACCACTGCCCCGGCGAACCCGAGGGCAACGAGGAACTTGACCAGACGGCTGACCTTGCGCCGCGCCCGGTCCTCGGCGACGGCTCGTCGTCGCTCGGCTAGTCGTGGGTCAATTCTCATCATCGAATCCGACGAACTGGATCTCCGGCTCCAGCATGGTGCCCGTCTCCTCGAAAACCCGGTCTTTGACCGCTGCCACCAACCTCTGGATGTCCTCAGATGTTGCGGATGAGCCGGCCACGAAGAAGTTGGCGTGCTTCTCCGACACGGCGACGCCCCCCACCCTCAGGCCCTTCAACCCGAGCGAGTCGATGATCTCCCCGGCCGTCGCCCCAACCGGGTTCTTGAAGACGCTGCCGGCGTTGAATGTCCCTCCCGGCTGGTTGTCACGTCGCCATCGGGTGATCCGTCGCAATTCGGCGCGGCCGGTATCGGTGTCACCAGGCGCGGCCTGGAAGGAGGCGCTCACGACCACCCGGGTCGAGGTGACATTGGAGTGCCGGTAGGACAGGTCGAGATCGTTCGGACCGAAGGTGCCCATCTTCCCGCCGGTCAAATCCAAGATCGAGGCCTCGATGAGACAGTCGCGTGTCTCGGTTCCGAAGCACCCCGCGTTCTGGCGGACGGCTCCCCCGACCGATCCGGGAACCCCGATGAAGAACTCGAGGCCGGCCAGACCGGCGTCCACACTGCTGCGCGCTACCTGTGCCAGGGGGGCGGCCGCGCCGGCGCGCACCTCTGTCCCCTCCACCTTCACCCCACCGAATGATGATCCGAGACGGATGACCAAGCCATGAAACCCGGAGTCGGACACAACGAGATTCGAGCCGCGCCCCAGGACGAGGATCGGCAGTTCCGAGCTCACCCCCGAGGCAGCCAGATCGTCGAGAGCCTCTTCGTCGTCCACCTCGGCCAGGTAACGGGCGGGGCCGCCCGACTTGTAGGTGGTGTAAGGGCCGAGAGGGACTCGCTCGAGGATCTTCCCCTGACCAATGAGCGACTCCAGCGAGGTCATCATCGCTCCGCAAGCCGCATCGCGAGCTCGGTAGGCACGAGTGTGATGTCCCCAGCCCCCATCGTCAGAACCAGATCCCCTTCGGCGACGCGCTCGGCGAGGAAATCGGCGAGGTCGCGACGGTGGGGAACGTAGTGGGCACTGGCACCGTGACGACGCACCGCCTCGACCACCATGGCGCCGGTAACACCGGGGACAGGCTCCTCCCGGGACCCGTATACGTCCGTTATGACGACCTCGTCCGCGCCGCTGAGGGCGGCGCCGAACTCATCGTGGAATCGGGCTGTCCTGCTGTAGAGGTGGGGCTGGAAGACCGCCCACAGGCTGCCCCGGGCCAGATCTCTCCCCACCGCGACGGTCGCCGCCACCTCGGTGGGATGATGGGCATAGTCGTCGATCAGGGTGACCCCCGAGACCGTTCCGCGGTGCTCCCATCGCCGGCCGACGCCGCGGAAGGAAGCGAGACCAAGGGCGGCAGCGGGAACGTCGCGTCCCATGGAGCCGAGCAGGGCCAGAGCGCCCGCCGCATTCAGAGCCACATGGGCACCCGGCCGTCCAAGGCTGACATGAGCCTGCGCAGACGGCCCGACCAACTCGAACCGGGTGCCCCCGTCGTGCCTCTTCAAGTCGATGATTCGCCAGTCCGCCGCCGGGTCGAGGCCGTACGTGATAGCCCCGGTGCGGCGGGCGACTTGGCGAGAGCCGGGGTCGTCGGCGCAGACGACGAGCGGCCCATCGACGCTCTCGGCCACCAGGACGAACGCCTCCTCGAGGTCGGACTCGGTCCCGAAATGCTCCAAGTGCTCGGGCTCGACATTGGTCACGATGAGACCGGCGAGTCGCAGCCTCTCAAAGGTGCGAAAGGCTTCATCGGCCTCGACCACGAGCAGTGATGTCGCACCGAAATGGCCGTTGGTGTTCCAGTCGGCCAGATCGCCGCCGACTATGAAGCTCGGATCCTCGCCCAGAGCCTTCAACGCGGCAACCAAGAGCGCCGTCGTCGTCGTCTTGCCATGAGTGCCGGTAGCCCCGATCGTGGTGATCCTCTCGGTGAGAGCGGCGAGGAGATCCGGACGACGCCACACAGGTACCCCGGCCTCCGCCGCTGCGAGCAGCTCGGGGTCGTGATCGGGCACCGCTGACGAGGCGACCACCAGGTCGGAAGCGCGGGCCACCTCCGGGTGATGACCCGGGAGGGTGGTTATGCCGAAGTCCTCCAACCTGTCCAGAGTCGACCCTCCTCGCTGGTCCGACCCTGAGACCTCGTGACCCATGCCGGCCAGCACCTTGGCGATGGCGCTCATCCCGGCACCGCCCGCCCCGACGAGATGGATCCGTCGATGGTCCAGTCTCAACTCACCAGCTCCTGCATCGCTTCGGCGATTGTCATCGCCGCGTGTGGCTTGGCGATGCTCCTGGCCCCGATCCGCATGGCCTCGAGTCGTTCCGGCGACAACAAAATCTCCGACACGAGCCCGGGGAGCAGGTCGAGTCGATCCTGTGAGACGACTGCCGCTGCCCCGGCCCCCTGGAGGAATGCGGCGTTGGCGGCCTGATGACCCGACGAGCCGAACTCGCCGGGAATGAGGATCGAAGGTGTCGCCGTAGCCGTCAGTTCGGCCACCCCACCGCCGGCCCGAGCAACAACAAGGTCACTGGCGGCGTAGAACAACTCCATCCTCTCCTCGAACGACCGCTGCACACGATGGATTCTGTCTGAGACACTCTGTTCGGTGCTGACATTGCCCTCGCCGGTGAGATGCAATACCTGGATCCGGCTCCCCTCCCAGGTCGTGACCAGATCGCCTACGGCTCCATTGATCACACCAGCACCTAGCGAGCCGCCCACCGCGCCGAGGATCGGGTATCCCGGATCGAGGTCGTAGTTGGCCAGCGCCTGCGGTCTGACGTTCTCCCGGTCCAGGCTCGACAGCGCCTGGCGCACCGGGTTGCCGACCCACTCCCCTCGCTTCAGCCCTTCGGTGTCGGGGAAGGAGGTGAATATGCGTGTTGCCCAGCGAGAGGCAACCCGGTTGGCGAGACCACCTCCTGCGTTCTGCTCAGCGACGAGCAGGACAGACTGCGAGCTTCTGGCGGCCAAAGCGGCCGGGATCGTCACATAACCCCCCATCCCGAGCACCACCTTCACCTCTCTCTCCTCGATGGCGGCGTTGATGGCGTCACGCGCCCGCCACACCACCCGAGGCAGGCTCAGATTCTGCGTGGTCATCGACCGCTGCAGACCCCTCACTTCTACCTGGAGGAAAGGGAACCCCGCTTCTGGATAGACGGTTTTCTCAAGGCGGTCACCCCCGACATACAGGATCGACTCCTTGGGCGTCCCACGTGCCAGAAGAGCCTCGCCAACGGCCAGCCCAGGAAACACGTGGCCACCCGTGCCGGCTGCGGCGATCAGAAAAGTCATGTCTTCGGCTGCACCCCTGCCTGGGCGATGTTGACAAGGATGCCGAGCGACGCCATACACACGATCAGCGAGGTGCTCCCGAACGAGACGAACGGGAGTGAGATGCCGGTGATCGGCATGACGCCCAGGACGCCCCCGATGTTCACGATGGCCTGAAAGGTGAGCCAGGCGGTGAGACCCGCAGCAATCATCCTGCCGAAGCGGTCTGGTGCCCTGACTGCGACCATCCACCCAGCCAATGCCAGCACGATGTAGAGACCGATGACCGTCAGTCCGCCAATCAGCCCGGTCTCCTCTCCGATGATGGCGAAAATGAAGTCGGTGTGCGCGTTCGGCAGATAGAACCATCGGGCGCGACTGGCCCCCAGCCCCACCCCGAACAGACCGCCGTTCGACAGGGCGTAATAGCCCTGGATCACCTGGTAGCCCTCCCCACTGGCGTTCCCCCAAGGGTCGAGGAACCCAACGATGCGCTCGACCCTGTACTCGTCGCCGAAGGCAAGAACCGAGGCGGCCAGCACGACCAGGACAGTGAGGACCAACACGTACCGAAGCGGGGTGTCGCTGGCCATGATCACCGCCATCGCCGCCGCGCCGATGATGATCGTCGTCCCCAGGTCGGGCTGAAGGATCACGAGGCCGCCGAGCACACCAACGGTGAACACCACCGGTACCAGGAAATGGCCGAATCGGGTGAGAAGCCGGTGCTTCTTCTCGAAGAGATGAGCCAGGACCAAGACAATCGCGATCTTGGCGACCTCGGATGGCTGAAAGCTGAAACCTGCGATCGGCAACCACCGCTGCGAGCCACCGATCACCGGTCCCACCGCCAGCACGGCAATGAGCAGACCCACGGTGACGAAGAAGCCGGGCAGGGCGAGCCTGCGGTACACGCGGTACGGGATCCGACTCGCTATGAGGAGGGCCACGGTCCCGATCCCGACGCCAACCAGCTGTCTCTTGAAGAAGTAGAAACGGTCCTCGGACTGGTCGATGGCAACCGCAGACGAAGCCGATTGTGTGGCGCCCAGCCCGATGACTATCAGGACCACGGCCATGACGAGGAGAGCAGTCGCGGTGCGGTTGTTCATCTTGAGCCGCTCGGCGCGGCTTCGGGCCGCCGCACGAACCTTCGCGATCGATGTCACGTTCGCTGTCATCCGGACCTTGCCTCCTCTGTGATCGATCGGACCAAGCCCACAAACCTGTCCCCCCGCTCGGCGTAAGAGGAGAACTGGTCGAAGCTGGCGCAGGCTGGGGCCAGGAGCACCGTGTCGCCGGGCTCTGCCAGCTCCGCCGCCAACTCGACGGCACGCTCCATGGTGCCTGCCACATGTCCCCGCTCGCCCGCCTCCGACGCCAGATCGGGCCCGGCCTCGCCGATCCCGATCAGAACGCGAACATTGGGCTCGCGGGCGATCGGGGCGAGGTCGAGCCCCTTGGCCAGGCCCCCGGCGATGAGAACCACTGAGTCGTGAGCCCTGATCGAAGTGACGGCGGCGTGGGTGTTGGTCGCCTTGGAGTCGTCGATCCAGGTGACACCTCCGCTCCGCGCCACCAGCGATCTCCGATGCGGGCCAGGCGCGAATGACCTGGCTGCCTTCGTAACGCCATCGGCGGTCGCCCCCATACGCAGTGCAAGGGCGGAAGCCGAGGCGATGTTGACCAAGTGGGTCGGGTCGTGAGACACGAGATCACCGATCGAGATGGTCAACTCGCCGATCACCAGACGGTCGTCGTCGACTCCACCGCCGCCGGGCGGAAGATGACTACCCGAAACGGGGAACAATTCACTCCGCGCCCCGGCGACCAGAGATACGGCGCCCTCGTCGTCGGCATCGAACACCAGGAGGTCCTCATCGGTCTGGTTCATGAAGATCCTCGCCTTGGCGGCTCGGTATGAATGCTCCGAGCCGTGCCAGTCGAGATGGTCGAGGGCCACATTCGTGATTGCGGCCGCTGTCGGGTGGAACTCCTCGCAGAAGCGGAGCTGGAAGCTGGACACCTCGACCACCACGGACTGGTGTCCCCGGCCTACATGCTCGGAGAGGGCGGACCCGATGTTGCCCGCCGCCGGGGCATCGATCCCCGATGCCTCGAGCATGGCGGAGGCCGCCTCGGTGACGGTGGTCTTACCGTTCGTGCCAGTGACGGCCGCAACAGGGACATCCAGGTGTCTCCAGGCGAACTCGACCTCGCTCCACACCGGGATCCCCCATTCCAGGGCCTCGACGATGGGCAGGGAGCGCTCGGGGAAGCCCGGGCTTGCGACCACGAGATCGATGCCGGTGAGCAGCACGGGATCCCATCCGCCGCTGGCAACGGGGAAGCCCTTTTCCAGGGCGATCTCGGGCTGATCGCGGGTGTAGATCGTCACCGTCATCCCGCGATCCCGAGCGAGGGCAGCGGCGGCCAGACCGGAGACCCCGGCACCAAGGACGAGTAGACGGGTCACAACAAGTCCTCCAGCCGGAGGAAGTCGCCGTAGAAGAACCCGAGCCCGAGGGCGACGCCGAAACCGGTCAGGATCCAGAACCTGATGACAACTGTGGTCTCGGGCCATCCACCGAGGTCGAAGTGATAGTGGATCGGCGACATACGGAAGATCCGCTTCCCGAAGATCTTGAAACTGGCCACCTGGAGGATGACCGAGGCGGTCTCGGCCACGAAGATCGCTCCCAGCACGACCAGGAGGAGACTGGTGTTGGTGAGCAGGGCAAGAGCAGCAAGGAGCCCTCCAATGCCCTGTGAGCCGACATCTCCCATGATGATCTTGGCCGGTGGTGCGTTCCACCAGAGGAAGCCGAGGATGGCCCCAAACATCGCAGCCGAGATGATGGCCAGCTCGAGAGGGTCAACCGACTCGTAGACCTGAGGGTTTCGGAACTGCCAGAAGGCGATGACGGTGTACGAGGCAACGACCAGGGCAGATGACCCGCCGGCCAGGCCATCCATGCCATCGGCCAGGTTCACGCCGTTCGCCCACCCTGTCAGCATCAAGAGCACCCAGATCACGAAGAACGCGCCGAGATCGATGCCCATGGGTCGGACGAAGGAGATCTCGGTCACGACGCCGGCTTCTGTGGCGCCCCAAGCAAACAAGGCGGCAATCGCCAGCTGACCGCCGAACTTGGCCGACTTGGAGAGACCAAGGCTCCGCTTGTTGGAGAACTTGATCCAGTCGTCGAGGAACCCAACCACGCCCATGCCTGCCAGTGCGAACACGGCGAGCAGCCCGCCGTCGGTAAACGGATCGAGCTCCAGTCCGATCCCGCCGCCCGGCGACACCAGGCGGACATGCGACACCAGGTACCCGATGATCGCCGCGAGGACGAAGACCACGCCTCCCATGGTCGGTGTCCCCTGCTTGTGGCCGTGCATCCCGGCGATCTCCTCCTGGATGAACTGCCCTATCTCGCGCCGTCTGAAGAAGCGAATGGCATAAGGAGTGCCGAAGATCGACACGAGCAGCCCGACAGCGGCAGCGGTCAGGAGCGGGATCACGTCGTCATGCTCCCTGAATCGGGGGCAAAATCGGCGGACCCGAACCTTGCGGTCAGGATCTCCCTGGCCACCGTGCGATCGTCGAATGGAAGCACCTCGCCCCGGACCTCCTGCCCGGTCTCGTGGCCCTTGCCGAGAATCAAGACGACGTCTCCGTCCTCGGCGGCTGCGATGGCCGACTCGATGGCGCGTCGTCGGTCGACTTCGAGGATGACCCAGGGCCCGGCTGCGCCCTCGGCCACTTCGGCGATGATCTGATCAGGGTCCTCGGAACGCGGGTTGTCACTGGTCAGGATGGCAAGATCAGCCCCCGTCGCCGCCCGACCCATCAAGGGCCGCTTCTCCCGGTCTCGGTCGCCGCCTGCGCCAACCACGGCGATCACCCTTCCCGCCGCTATCGACCTCGCCACCGCTATGGCCTCCTCGACGCCGTCAGGAGTGTGGGCGTAGTCGACGATGACGTGGATCGGCCCGCTCCCTGAGACCTGCTCGAATCGACCGGGCACTCCTCGAAGTCTCGCCAGCCCGCGGAAGATCTCGTCGAGGGACAACCCGAGCGCCAGGCAGCAGCCCACTGCTACCAGGGCGTTCTCCACGTTGAACGAACCGATCAGGTCGGATGTGACGGGGATGGCCCCCTGATCCGTCACCAGGTCGAAACTCGTCCCGGCTAGCGATGTCTCGACCTCCTCGGCCCGAACCTCGCCGGCACGGCCGACCCTGATCACTGGCGTCTTCACCCAGGAGGCGATAGCGGCGCCCACCGGGTCGTCGACATTGATCACGGCTGTCCCCACCTCGTACTCTCGGAACAGTCGCTCCTTGGCATGCCGGTACGAGTCCATCGACCCGTGAAAATCGAGATGGTCCTGGGACAGGTTGGTGAAAGCAGCGACTTCGAACCGGGTGCCGGCCACGCGCCCCATCTCCAGGGCGTGTGACGAGATCTCGGCGGCAACGACATCGGCGTCGAGTCGACTCATCTCGTCGAGCAGACGCTGGAAGTCGGTGGCCTCCGGGGTGGTCCGCACCGAGGGCAGCGACGTCGCCCCTACCCGCGTCTCGACTGTCCCGATCAAGCCGACGACCCGTCCGGCGGAGGTGAGGAGCGATTCGAGGTAATGGGTGACTGTCGTCTTGCCATTGGTCCCGGTGACGCCGGCGACGGCGAGACGGGTGGAAGGGTCGCCGTGGACCAGGGCTGCGATCGGGCCCATTGCGGTTCGTGTGTCGCCGACCACGATCTGTGTGACCGGTGAGTCCTGGAGCGTCTCGACTACGACGGCCGGGGAACCAGCTCTGACCGCCGAATCCACGTAGTGGTGCCCGTCATGAGACGAGCCCTTGACGGCGACGAAGAGCACGTCGGGGCCGGCAAGCGTCGAGTCATGGGTCACATCGGCGAGCCGGATCTCCGGGTCGCCAACGACGAGACCACCGACCCGGCCCGATGCCTCGGCCACGGTGCTACCCGGCGCCGGCATCGGGGGGCACCCCCAATCGGTGGAGTGCTTGCTCCATGACCTGCGCGAACACAGGCGCTGCGGCTGCTCCCCCGGTCCGATATCTGTGGGATGGCGCGTCGATGAGAACTGCGACAACGACCTTCGGGTCACTCATCGGTGCCATCCCGACGAACGACGCCCGGGTCACCTCGGTGTAACGCCCGTCCTCACCCAACTTGTTGGCGGTTCCGGTCTTCCCGCCGACCTGGTAACCCTCCACCGTGGCTGCCTGTCCGGTGCCCTCATCGACCACATTGGCCAACAGCTCTTGCATGAGGACGGCTGTCTCCGAGGACACGACGCGTTTGGTCTCCAGGCCGGCGACATCCTGATCGCCGTCGACGTCGGTCGTCGATGCGACGATGTGGGGGGCGGTCCAGATCCCGTCGTTCCCGATGGCGCCGTAGGCCGCCGCCATCTGGAGCGGGGTCGCGGCGACCGAGTAGCCGATCGCAGCCGAGGCCCAGCAAGTCTCACAACCGGCCTCGAAGTTCAAGGTTCCGGGCGCCTCGACCGAGTAGTCGACCCCGGTCTGGGAACCGAGGCCGAAGCGCTCGATGTAGGAGATGAGACGGTCCTGCCCCAGTTTCTCTGCAACGAGGATCGTCCCCACATTCGAGGACCTGGTGAATATCTCCCTCACGCTCATGTTGGCGGTGTCGTGCTCCTCGAAGTCGCGGTAGCAGCCGAATAGGTCGTCATCCGCCGAACGACAGGCGTCGGGGCGGAGTTCCAGGAGATCGGCGACGCCTGGAATCACGGTGCCGGCCTTCACCTCACCCTCTTCGAGGGCGGCAGCCACCGTGATCAGCTTCTGGGTCGAACCCGGCTCGTAGACGCCACGCACGATGAAATTCCTGAAGGCATGACAGGTCGGGTCGAGCGCCGTGTCACATGTCTCATCGACGGTTTGGCGCGTCTGCGGATCGAAAACCGGTGCGCCGGCCAGGGCCAGGACGCCTCCTGATTCGACGTCGAGCACTACCACCCAACACGACTCGGCGCCGGTGCGATCTACGGCGGAGAGACATTCCTGCTGGGCCTGGTATTGCAGCGGCAGATCGATGGTCGTGTTCAGGTCCGTGCCAGGGACCGCGGCGACGATGTCGCTTATGCCCTGAGGGATGATCCGGCCCTCGAGGTCGCGCTCGAAGACGGCCTTGCCCGGGACGCCGCGCAGCGCCTTGTCGTACATGTACTCCAGACCCTCCTGCCCGTTCCCGTCGATGTCGACGAACCCGGTCACATGGGAAGCCACTGCCCCAGCCGGGTAGATGCGAGTCGATTCCGGATGGGTGTATATGCCTTTCACCTCGAGCGCGGCGATCTGCTCTGCGACACCAGGCTCCACCTGGCGTTTGAGATAGACGAACTCACGATCCGACTCGAGTCTGGTGAGCAACTCCTGAGAGTCGACACCGAGGAGCCCGCCCACCTGTTGTGCGACCCAGAGCGGCTCCTCGACCTGCGTGGGATTGGCCCAGATGCTCTGCGCCTCGACCGTCATCGCCAGCAACTCCCCGTTCCGGTCATAGATCTTGCCCCTCTGTGGGGCGAGATCCCGGGTCACGAGGCGCTGATCAAGACCTTGGTCGGCGAGGTCGGCCGCCTGGACAACCTGAACCTGGAAAAGCCGGACGGCGAGGCCGAGCAGGGCGACAACCAGAAATAGCCCGATGAGGGCAACCCGTACCCGGGAACGGTCAGGTCTGGTGGCGGCCTTGCCGGCAGCCACGGCTATGGCCCCGGCCGTGACCCCGGTGGTCGGGAACGACTTGTTCCCTCCGGGAGCCCGGCTCCAGCGCGCCGTCGGGTCCTCATTGCGTATCTCCCTCATCGGCGGAGACCACCGCCGGGCCTCCAAGATCCACCAGAAGCTGTCTGGTGTCGCCCGGGATCATCAGCCCGAGCTCCTCAGCCAGTGGCGCGATGCGCGCCGGGTTCTCCATACGGGCGATCTCGAGACGTAGTTGCTCGTTGATCGCCTCCTGCTCGGCAATGGCGCGATCGAGACGATCGAGCTCGAATGCCGATCTGTCCAGGGACGTTCTGGCGAAGCCGAGACCCAGGAACGCCGCGACGCCGATCAGCACCATCATCATCCACGGAGCGAGAGCAGGTTTCCGAAGCTGCCTCCGTCCCCGCAGGACTCGCATGCCCCCCTGCTTTGGGGCCGGGTGCCGCAGTGGGCGTGCCGCAGTCATGCCGCCACCTTCTCGGCCGCCCGTAAGGAGGCGGAGCGGGCTCGATTGTTCACTTCGACCTCATCGGTGGAGGCACGAATCGGCTTTCGGGTGAGAATCCGCAACTCGGCGCTGTTCCCGCACCCACAAACCGGGAGCTCCGGAGGGCAGGTGCACCCCGTGGCGCCCTGGGTGAACCGCCGCTTCACGATCCGGTCCTCGAGTGAGTGGTAGGAGATGGCCAGGACCCGTCCTTGCGGCCTCACCAGCTCGATGGCGCTGTCGAGACCGTTGGCAATGGCATCGAGCTCGCCGTTGACCGCGATCCGGATCGCCTGGAAGGTCCTCTTGGCCGGATGCCCCCGGCCGAACCGGTACGCGGCCGGAACCGCGTCCCTGATCGCATCGACGAGCTCAGACGTGGTTTCGAAC
>JALDXP010000056.1:0-12029 GCA_032154885.1 Actinomycetota bacterium | reverse complement strand
TCGAGAAGCCGACCCAGATCGCTCATCGAAGCTGGGGGATCACCTCCGAGGCGAACAGCTCCAGGCTGTCCCCCTCCCCCATGTCGTAGAAGTAGAGGATCATGTCGGTGCAGCCCTCTTCGATGAACTCCCCCATCTCCTGCACTGCTTCGGAGATCGTGGCAACGAAATGCTCCTCGGCGAACTCTTCTGGCTCACACGCACGCCGCCGAGCCGCGACGGCGAGCTTGCGCCCCAAGTCGGCATCATCCCTGCCGATCACGGACATCCGATGACATGTGCGCCCGATATCGTCGAAATCCCGACCCACCGCGTCGCAATGCTCGGCCAGCACCTTCGATTTGTGACGGAAGTCGTCGATGTCGTCGCCGAAATTCGAGAAGTCCCCGTAGTTGGCGACGATCCGCAGAGTCCGCCTCTCCCCGCCACCGGCGATCCACAGAGGCGGGTGGGGCTTCTGTAACGGCTTGGGACGGTTGATGGCGCCATCGATGGAGTAATGCTCGCCGATGAACCGGGCTTCATCTTCGGTCCACATCGCCAACAGGACCTGGACCGCCTCCTCCAGCATGTCGAGTCGCTCTCCATCGGAGGGATAGCGATACCCGTAGGCCTCGAACTCTTTCTTAGACCAACCGGCGCCGATACCCACATCCAGCCGCCCTCCCGAGATCACATCGACAGACGAGGCGATCTTGGCCAGCATCGAAGGCGGCCGGTACAGCGCGCAGGTGCACATCTGCCCGAGGCGGACCCGGCTGGTGGCGGCAGCCAGGGCAGCCATGAGGGTCCACGCCTCGAAGGTGCTCTCCTGTTTCACCACTGGATGGGTGTGGAAGTGGTCGTAGACCCAGATCGAGTCGTATCCAGAGTCTTCGATTAGCCGAGCAAAGTCGAGGATGCGATCCCATTGCCCCTCCGCCGGGATCCCATCCTGGTCGCCCTTCCATCCCTGTGGCACGAATGTCCCGAAACGCATCTCGCTCCTATCAGGTCTCCGGCCAGATCTTGACCACGCCTTCGTCCGCCAACCTTCGCACTGCGGTCTCGTCGAGATCCAGACGCTCGGTGAGGACTTCGATGGTGTGCTGGCCGAGCATTGGAGCGGGCTCGTTGGGCCGCTCCCACTCACTCCATTTGATCGGGGTGGGCGGAAAGCGTATGTCACCCAGGGTCGGATGCTTGTAGGTCCCCACCATGTCACGGGCCAGGACCTGGGGGTCGGAGAAGACCTGGGCCATGTCATTGACCGGGGCGTTGGGGATGTCGAATTCGTCGAGGGTGGCGAGCCAATCGGCGTTGTTCCTGGTCAGGAAGACCTCGGCCAGGATCGGCACGACCTCTTCCCGATGGGCAACCCGTGCCGTGTTGTTGGCGGTGCGGGGGTCGTCCTTCAGATCGGGCCGCCCGATGGCGTCACACAGGTTCAGCCAGAACTTCTCGTCACGTGCCGCCACCACCACGTAGCCGTCGCTCGTTTGGAATGCTTGCCACGGGACCATGTGGGCGTGGGCGGTGCCGAGCCGGGTCAGCTGCCGCCCGGAGTTGAGGTGGTCGACCGCGTCGTAGGAGAGCAAGGACACCAGGGTGTCGAGCATGGCGACGTCGGCGTGTTCGCCTTTGCCGTGCAACTCCCTGCCCACCAGGGCGGCCAGCACCGAGATGCATGAGTAGATGCCCCCGGCGATGTCGGCGATGGGAATTCCCACCCGGGCCGGGTCACCGTCGGCGGGCCCGGTGATGTCGACATGTCCGCTGTAGGCCTGGACCACCAGGTCGAAGGCTGCCTTGTCCTTGGCCGGCCCGTATTCACCGAAGCCGGTCACGGACGAGGTGATGATGTCCGGGTTGCGCTGCTTCAGAGTCTCATGGTCGATACCGAGACGGGCCATGACCCCGGGTCGGAAGTTGTCGATGACCACGTCCGCCTGTTCGACCAGCTCGTAGAACATCTCCAGGCCGCGCTCGTCCTTGAGATCGAGGACGACACTTTTCTTCCCGCGGTTCATGAACAAGTGGATGGCGCTCTCGTCGTGAAGGGGAGCGATAGTGGGATTGCGCGCCGTGTCTCCGGTCCTCGGCTCGATCTTGATCACCTCGGCCCCCAGGTCGGCCAGGATGACACCACCGAAATTGCCCGCGATCACCTGACCCAACTCGAGGATCACGACACCGGACAGCATGCCGGCCACTACTGCGCCCACAGCATCGGCACCACCTGCCCTGTGGCGGCAGACTCGTCCACGGCCCGGGAGATGACCAGGACGTCCATGCCCTCGGCCCCGCTGGCCAGGATTGGGTCGGGGCGCCCGGTGCCGGCACTGTTGATGAAGGCGTGTGTCTCCTCTTGCATCGCCCCGAAATGCTCCCCGAGTGCCCAGTCGCCCGGCATGTAGGAGCCGAGCATGGCCACATTCATCGCAGTGTCCGGGGTATACGGCGAGGGCACCGGCTTGTGAGAAGCCATGAGCACGTCGCGGTGGTCGTCCTTCACCGAGATCACCCCGTCCCGCCCAAACAGCTCGAAGTCCATGCTGGCCACGTACGCAGGCCAGAACTCAGGAAGCTCCCAGCTCACCCCGAGATTGGCCACCATCCCGTCTTCGTAAGTCAGCACACACCAGGTGGAGTCGAGGGCTCCGAACTCATCGTGGATGCGTCCCTTGTTCGACCCGGCGGCGTAAGCGGTCACCGGGAGCGTGCCGCCCAGATACCAGGTGAGGAGGTCGAACAGATACGTCATGGTGTTCACCGACGGAGTCGTCGTCCCCGCCCTAGAGATAACCGAGCGGGCCACCGCCTGGGTGAGATAGATGGTCGCCTTGGCCGAGGTCACCTCCCCGACGTAACCCTGGAGCACGTGCTCCTTGATCGCGAGATACCGGCGACGGAAACGCTGGGTGAAGCCGGTGTGGATCGACACCCCGTACTCCTCGGCGGCGGCCAGGAGCTTGTGACCCTCGTCGGCGAGAATCGTGAATGGCTTTTCCACCAGAACCGATTTCCCGGCCTGGATGGCAGCCATCGCAGGCTCGAAATGAGCGTCCTCGGTGGAGGCGATGATCACCGCGTCCACCTCGTCACGGGTCACGATCTCGGTGGCATCGGTGGACCAAGCATCGGCTTCACAAGATGCCGCCAGATGTGTGGCCCTCTCCTCGATGACATCGCAGACTGCGAGGTAGTCGACCGACGGGTGACGATGCGAGATCTCGGCGCGCAGCGTGCCGATCGATCCGGCACCGACCACGGCCACGCCCACACCGTCGGCGATGTAACGGGTCCTCGCCATCAGGTTCCCCTCCCTGCTCGCGACGCGGCATCGGCGCGGGCCAGGATCACCCGAGCAACCCGGGCCACCGCATAGTCCACCATCTTCCCGTCGACCGCGATGGAGGCCCTGCCCTCGGCCTCCGCTTCTTCGAACGCGGCCAGGACCTTTCGTTGATATTCCACGACTTCGGGCGACGGGGTGAACACGTCGTTGATCACCTCGACCTGGGAAGGATGAATCGCCACCTTGCCCACATACCCCAGCGTGCGGGCCAGCTCACACTCGACCCGAAGACCATCGGGGTTGCGGAAATCCATGAACACGGCCTCCATCGGGTAAGGCACGCCGGCGGCTCGGGAGCTGAGCAACACCTGGGCGCGCGCCTGCATCAGACCGGTTCCCTCCGACGTCCATTCCACTCCGAGGTCGGCCACCAGATCACCCTGCTCACCACCACCGAACATCACGCACTCCACCCGCTCGCTGGCCAGCGCCATCTCGTAGGTGAGCCGCACCCCTACGGCCGACTCGATCAGCGGGATAATCGTGATCGAGCCCGGGGCCTTTCCGTTGCCCATCTCCAGGGCGGTCAATGCGCCGTCGACCTGGCTGATGACCTTGGGGTCCTCGGCCTTGGGGATGATCACGCCGACCGCAGGCGAGCCTCCGGCCGCCACGATGTCATCCCAGAGCAGGCCGGTCTCGACTGCGTTGGTGCGCACGTAGTAGGGAACAGGCGATTCGGGGAGTCGTCCGAGGTTGGCGCGGGCCTCGGGCTTGTTGTCGACCGACACCGAGTCCTCCAGGTCGACGATCACCGCGTCGGTGCCGGAATGGACCGCCTTGCCGAGCATGTCGAGCCGGTTGCCGGGGGTGAAGAGCATGGATCTGACCGGTTCCATTCACGACCTCACTTGATCGCCATCGGATTGAGGGGAGAGCCCACCGCCCTGGTGAACGGGAGCGGGGGTCCGCAGAACATGAACTCATACGCCCCGTCGGTGGCGCAATCCTCGGCCAAGGGGTCGAGATCGAAGATCTCGCCGAGCCACAGGCCCATGTGGACGATGAAGACGATGTGCAGGGGTTGGGCCACGTCTGGCGTCTCGTTGGGCCGAACCTCGAGACCCCAGGTGTCGCTGGCGATGGCGGCGATGTCACGTTCGGCCACCCATGCAACGCTGTCGAGGCCCAGACCCGGTGCATCTCCACCGGCATAATCGCCCCAGGCTCCTTCGGCACGGGCCGAGGCCATGGCACCGGTGCGCACGAAGACGAAGTCGCCAGGGCCGACACTCAACCTTGCGTGCTTCTCCGCCCGCTCCAGGTCGGCCGATCCGATGGCGTGGCCCGGCTCGAGCCAATCCACTCCGAGGGCGCGGGGCAGGTCGAGAAGCACCCCCCTGCCCACCATCCCATCAGACGCATTGGCCACATCACCTTTGAGAGCGCCCTTGCTCGAGACCCACTCTGCGCCGTAACCGTTGTAGATCGTTCCCTCGAAGACGACATGCCCGAATGCGTCCCACTGGGTACCGGACTGGAGCGGCATGATGATGATGTCGTCGGTTCCCCGGAAATGCTTGTCGACCCCTCCGTAGAAGTCCCGGATCGACGTCCCGGCAATGGCATCGGCCCCGTCCCGGATCATGAGATGGATCGGGTTGAAGCGACCCAGGTTCCCGGTTTGCGGGCCGTCCTCGTCGTACGGCAGCGCCATGGAAATGGTCTTGCCGGTCCTAACCAGCCCGGCAGCGGCCATCACCATCTCGGGGGTGACCAGATTGAGGGTGCCTCGCTCGTCATCGGGGCCCCAGCGGCCCCAGTTGCTGTGCTTGGAGCCCAACTCCTTGACCGTCTCGATACTCGGCGTCACGTTCCTCTTCTCGACCGTGCGTTTCTGCAGTATGCACGATATATGATCGCCTCGGACCCACCAGAGAGGGCGCGACAGCGGTGATCGACCAAGATTTCACACCCGAGCACGAGATGTTCCGGGCCACAGTCCGGGAATTCTGCGAGAAGGAGATCAGCCGGGAGTACGTAAGGGAATGCGATCGGGAGCGGCGTGCCCCTCGTGATGTCTACGACAAGCTGGCTGCTCAGGGCTGGCTCGGCATCAACACCTCTGAAGAGCATGGCGGGGCCGGAGCCGGGGCGGTCGAGGTGGCGATCCTCCTCGAGGAGCTCGGCCGGGCCTTCCTCGATCTCTCCTTCTGGGTGTTCCGCACGGTGACCTGGGGTGGTCTCGCCATCGGTCGGGACGGGACGCCCGAGCAAAGGGCCGAGCTCCTGCCGAGGATCACGGCCGGGGAGCTCACGGTTTGCTTTTCACTCACCGAGCCCGACGCCGGTTCGGACGCCGCCTCTATCTCACTCTCCGCCGTCGCGGACGGAGACGATTATGTGCTCAACGGGCAGAAGGTGTTCACATCCGGCTTCAAGGTGAGCGATCTCGACATCGTTGCTGCTCGCACTTCCTCGGATGGCGAGAAGCACGACGGCATCACCAATTTCATCGTCGACACGAACAGCCCCGGGTTGGAATGGCAGCCGATCGAGACTCTTGGCCACTGGCCCCTGGGTACGGCGATGCTCTACTTCACCGATGTCCGGGTGCCGAAGACGCGGATGCTCGGGACCCTCGACAATGGCTGGCCGGACCTGGGCGTATATCTCCGCTACGAGCGCTTATGTCTCTCCGCTGCCCGCACCGGGGCAGCCGCAGCGGCGCTGGCCGATTCGGTCGATTACGCCAAGGAGCGGGAGCAGTTTGGGCGACCCATCTCCAAGTTCCAGGCGGTGTCGCACCGACTCGCCGACATGCAGACCATGGTCGAGATCTCCCAGATGCTCGTGTACCGATACGCCTCGCGACTCGACCGAGGTCTCGCCACCACCCGGGACGCCGCAATCCTCAAGCTCTACGCCTGCGAGGCCTACAAGCAGGTCGCCGACATGGGTCTCCAGGTGCTCGGCGGCTACGGCTACACCATGGAGTACGACCTGCAACGTCATTTCCGCGAGTCACGTCTCGGCGTGATCGGGGCTGGGACTTCCGATATCCAGCGCAACATCATCGCCAAGACAATGGGGCTTTGATGGGGGTCATCACCGGGGAGGCCCGCCGTTGGGCGGACCGGGAGTATCCCCCTTTCGAGATGCAGGTCACCGCCACCGACATCGCCAGATTCGCTCACGCCACCGGCGAGACGAATCCCATCCATTTCGACAGGGAAGCCGCGGTGGCGGCCGGGTACGCCGACGTGGTCGCCCCGACCCTGTTCACGTATGTGGTCCGTATGCACGCTTCCGCCCTGGTCTCGCCGGACCAGTTGGAGCCTGACGGCTCCCCCACGGCAGACGTGCCCCCATTGCCCACCCGCCGGGCAATGGCGGGAGAGACATCTGTAGTGCTCGGGGAGCGGGTGGTCGCCGGCGACGTGATCGGTGTCAGAAAGCGCCTGGCGAGCATGTACGAGAAGGAGGGGCGGTCAGGCCCATTGGTATTCGTGGAGATGGAGTTCACCTTCACCAACCAGCGGGGAGACCTCGTGGCGCGAGAGAACTTCACCAGGATCTACAGGTGAGCCCCCTGCCTGCCGTTGGCGCCGAGTCGCCGATTCAGGTCCGCAACCCATCGGCCCTGGACCTGTTCATGTTCAGCGCCTCCTCGTGGCTCCTGCACCGAATCCACTACGACACGCCTTTCACCACCGAGCACGATGGTCATCCCGGCCTGCTCATTCACGGCCCCCTGCAAGGGGTCTATCTGGTGCAGACCGCCGAGTCGTGGCTGGGACACCAAGCCCGGCTCGCCACGATCACCTACCGGCATCTCGCCCCTGCCTACCTGGGTGACTCACTGGAGTGCGGCGGCACCGTGACCGCCGCCGATGACGAGGGTGTCGATCTCGAGCTCTGGGCTCGAAAGCCGGATGGGACGGTCACCACCAGCGGCACGGCCAGGTTCGTGTTTCCTCCCCTCGAGGGGGAGGTGTCGCCGCAGGCGACGGAGGGGGAACCATCCGAATGATGACCACCGGCGCCAGGGCGATCGCCGAGATGCTGGACGGGTACGGCGTGACCCATCTCTTCCATGTCCCTGCCGTCCTACGACGGACCATGGTCGAACTCGAGCAGCACACGGCGATCAAACGACTCCGCCCGCATGGAGAGGCGTCGGCGGCATACATGGCCGACGGCTACGCTCGCGCCTCGGGCCGTCCCGGTCTCTGTGCCGCCCAGGTGGTCGGCGCACACAATCTCGCTGCAGGGCTCCGCGATGCTTACCTGGCACACTCACCGGTCATCGCCATGACCGGGGGACGCGATCCGCACACCAAGTTCCGCAAGGTGTATCAGGAGGTCGACGACGTCCCCGCCTTCGAGACCGTGACCAAGATGAACGCCACTGTCGATTCGGTGGAGCGCATCCCCGACATGTTGCGTCAGGCATTCCGGGTGGCCACAAGCGGTTCGCCGGGGCCGGTACATCTCCAATTCGCCGGGAACGAAGGCCAGCTCGACGCCGGGGAAGCCGAGATGGACCTCTCGTGTGAGACCCGATACGCCTCGGTGCCACCGTTCCGACCCATCGCCCCGGATGCGGACCTGACCGACGCGATCGATCTCCTCCGCAAAGCGGAACGACCGGTGATCGTGGCCGGTGGCGGGGTTCGAGCGTCCGGTGGCGGTGCCGCCCTGGTTGCGCTGGCGGAGAGGTTGTCGATACCGGTGGCCACCTCCCTCAACGGGAAGGACGTCATCCCGGGCACTCACCCTCTTTCCGTTGGTGTGGTCGGCACGTACTCGAGGGGCTCGGCCAACCGGGTCGTCCTCGACGCCGATCTCGTCTTCTTCATCGGTAGCGAGACCGGTGGCATGACCACCCACTTCTGGAAGGTGCCTCCCTTGGGCGCCAGTGTGATCCAGCTCGACATCGACCCGGAGGCACTGGGTCGCAACTATCCACCAGTGGTGGCGATCAACGCCGACACCAGGTCCGCGCTGGAGCGGATGTTGGAGCTGGCGGACATGCCCGACGGTCACACGGCATGGTCCGAGGTCGCCGCAGGCCACGTCAACGACTGGCGTCTCGAGTATGCCCCCCTCCTCGAATCGGACCAGGTGCCGATGCGACCCGAGCGTCTCTGCGCCGAGCTCACCGATCTGGTCCCCGACGACGGAATCGTGGTGGTCGACACCGGCCATGCCGGGATGTGGATGGGCGGCATGTTCGACGTCACTGCGCCCACCCAGACGTACCTCCGCAGCGCCGGCCATCTCGGCTGGGCGTTCCCCGCCTCACTCGGCGCCAAGTGCGCCGCGCCGGAGCGGCCGGTCGTCTGCTTCACCGGAGATTCCGGCTTCTGGTACCACGTCGCCGAGATCGAGACCGCGGTGCGCTGGGGGATCAACTCGATCACCGTGGTCAACAACAACCACTCGGGCAATCAGTCCAAACGCGGCTTCGATCGGGTCTATGGCGGCAAGCAGACCGAGAAGGCGCTGGAGATGTGGGTGTTCACCGAGGTCGACTTCGCCGCTCTCGCCGAGCACATCGGCGCGATCGGGATCCGCGTGGAAACGCCGGCCGAATTTGCCCCTGCCTTCGATCGAGCCCTCTCCGCAGACCGCCCCGTCATCCTCGACGTGGTAACCGACATCGACGCCCTGGCCCCAGTGGCGGTGGAGTGACCTAACCCGTTTTGGCGCGCCGATCCCGCTTCATAGGCCGGGATCGGCGCGCCAAAATGGGTTAGGTGGCGGCTACCTCGGCGATCGCCTCCATCACCTCGTCGAATTCGGGCAGTGTGAGGGCGTCGTCGTTGCTCCACACGTAGGTGATGACACCATCCCGATCGATCACGAACACTGAGCGCTTGGCCAACCCGCGGTGGCCCTTCCAGATGTCATACCGAACCCCATAGGCGTCGGCCGTGGTCCCCTCCCAATCGCTGAGCAGTGGGAAGTCGATCCCAAGCTTCTCGGCAAACGCCATCTGGGCGAAGGTCGGGGTGACCGCGATGGCGACCAATTCCACGCCCATGCCCCTGATCTCACCGATCTTTGCCCCGAACTGGGACAGCTCGTGACTTCATATGTTGCCGAAGTCGAATACGTAGAACGCAACTATCGCCGGGCCTTTGGTCAGGAGGTCATGGAGCCTGACCGACTCCTCGAAGGTGCGGCGGAGAGTGAAATCGGGCGCCTTGGCGCCAACCGCTAGGGGCGTCATCTATATCACGCATTGTATAGGATCGACGCCCCGGCAGAGCAAGACCATGTGTCTCGGCCAGGCAAATAGGAGGAGAAGATGAGGACAACACGTTTGTTGGCCGCGCTGGTGGTGACGGCCCTCGTCATCGCGGCCTGTGGTGACGACGGCGCCACCGACGAGACCGGGGGCGGTGGCGAAGGTGGTGAGGGCTGCGAAAGGGTGATCCGGTTCACCTTTGCTCCCGACCCCGTCTGGGACTATCTCAACGACAGCGGGATCAAGGACGAGATGGAGCAGGAATCAGGGATCTGCATCCTGGCCCAGGTGACCTGGGATGAGTTCGGGATCTACGCCGGTGGCTTCGCCGACATCGTCTCGGTGGGCGACTTCGAGGTTCCCGCCCTCGACGAGCAGGCGGGGACCTCGTCGGTGGTCTTCGGCAAGTACAACATCGATCGCTCGGTGCTGGCCGTTCCTGCTTCGGATACCACCAGCCAGTCCCTCGAGGACCTGACAGGTCAGAGCCTGGCGGTCTGGGACTCCGTCTCGTCGACGCTGATCTGGGGCGTGATCGCCTCCGAGCTACACGACCTCGACTTCCGCACCGGTGGCGGTGACTTCGAGCTGACCCAGATCGACATCACCAACACCGGCCCGGCCACCGCAGCAGAAGAAACGGCTGCAGGTCTGGTCCTCCCCGACTTCGCCGTGAACGAGCTGATCAACGAGGAGCTACGTGTCCTCTACGACGGCCGAACCTCGGCAGAGCTCTACGGTGAGGAGATCGCGGGCAACCCCGGGCACGAGGGGCCGATGATCAACGTGTTCCTAGCCAACGAGGAGTGGTACGACGAGCACCCGGACGAGATCGCCTTCTTCATGTCGCTGTGGCAAAGGGGCATAGACGAATGGCAGGCCAACAAGGCGGACATCATCGCCAGCTATCCCCAGCACTTCGCCGTGGAGGGCGATGACCAGGTGGCGTTCATGCAGGACTGGCTGGCAGAGCACGACTGGTTCGTCACGTCGGTCTACCTGGACCAGGAGTGGCTCGATGCCGAGCTCCCCATGTTCGACATCATGCGAGAGAACGGGTTCATGGAAGGCGATAACCCTCGATTCGAGATACTCACCCCCTAGGCGATGACCGACACCGTCGCTGAGTCCATCCAGGAGCTGGACCAGGCGCAGGTGCTTCGTACCGCCGCCGGCAGCCGTCGGCGGCGGTACCTGGCTGTCGTGCTCGGATGGCTGGTCTTCATCGGCCTGTGGTGGCTCCTGTCCCTGTGGGTCGGCTCAGAGGCCCGACTCCCTTCGCCGGGCCGGGTCTTTCAGGAGATCGTCGTCATCCTCCAGGGAGATTTCTGGACCCAGTTCTGGGCGAGCATCGTCCGAGTCGTCGCAGGATTCTTTGCTGCAGTCCTGATCGGGACTCCCGTGGGGTACTTCATGGGCCGGAGCAAGTATTGGGGCAACTTCCTCCAGTCACCCGTGATCGTCGCAGGGTCGATCCCCGGTCTGACCTACGCGGTGATGGCCTTCGTCGTCTTCGGCATCTCCTTTTGGGGACCGGTGCTCGCCGTTGGGCTGATCGCGATGCCTTACGTGGCGATCAATGTGGCCGAGGGAGTCCGAGGTGTCGATCGACGGCTCGTCGAGATGAGCACCGCGTATGGGCGCAATGAGCGTCAGGTTTTTCGGCACGTCACCGTGCCCTCGGTTCTCCCCTTCGTCTTCGCCGGCGTGCGTCTTTCGTTCTCATTGGCGTGGAAGGTGGGCACGTTGACCGAGGTGTTTGGATCGTCCAAGGGCATCGGCTTTCAGATCCGACGGAACTACCAGCTGTTCAACATGCCGGCGGTGATCGCCTGGGTCCTTCTCTTCGTCCTCTTCATGCTTCTCATCGAGCGATTCATCCTGGTCAGGGCGGAAAAGAGGCTGTTCAGATGGCGGCAATGGGAGCGGGACGGATGACCGCCGGCACCGTGGCGCTGCCAGAGGCTCCGACCCCACCCGGGCCGTTCCGCCGCTGGATGACCTCACCGATCGGTGCCCAGGTCACCGCCGCCGTCGTCTTCATCGGGGCGTGGCAGCTGCTGACGCTCATCGCGCCACGGGTGCCAGGCCCGATCGACGTGGTCAACTTCCTGTTCGTGGAGATCACCGGTGGCTCGCATGGCGGCATCGTGCGGGGACAGTTCTTCGAGCATTTCGCCATCACGCTGCAACGCTTCTCCCTCGGGCTGTTCCTCGGTTTCGTCAGCGGGCTGCTGGTCGGCATCCTGATCGGATCGTCGACCCTGGCCCGGGCCTTGCTCAACGACACCGTGCTCGTCCTCCTCACCATGCCGGCCTTCGTCTGGGCGTTCCTGACCACGATGTGGTTCGGCATCACTTGGCAAGCGCCGGTGCTCACCGTCGCTTTCGCCTCATTCCCGTTTGTGGCGATCAACGTCGCCCAGGGGGTGCGCGCAATCGCCCCCGAGCTGAAGCACATGTCGACCGCCTTCGAGGTCGGGCGATCGAAGCAGT
>JALDXP010000055.1:0-12172 GCA_032154885.1 Actinomycetota bacterium | reverse complement strand
TCTCAGCCCGTGACGGCACCGACCCGTCGGCTCTGCTCAGCGGCATGAGCCGGCATCGTATTGACCACCACAGACGACAGAGGCGTGGACGCAACCGGTGCCGCTCCTACCCTGCCCCCGCTCATGTTCAGGTCCAATCGAAGCCGCGCAATTCTCGCCCTGCTGGCGGCATCGTTCGTCTTTGGAGCGACCTTCGTAGTGGTCAAGTCTGCGGTGGTAGAGGTCCCACCCCTGACCTTCGTGGCTTGGCGCTTCCTTCTCGGCGCGCTCCTCCTTTCCATTTTCGCCTTCCCCCGCGGGCACCGGATCTGGTGGCACGGCACTCTGGCCGGCCTCGCTCTCTTTGGGGGATATGCCTTCCAAACCGCCGGCCTGACTGAGACCAGCGCCAGCAACTCGGCGCTGATCACCGGTCTGTACGTGGTGATCACACCCTTTCTCGCCGCATTGTTCGCCCGAAGACCACCGAGCTGGTGGAGCGTGGGTGCGGCCGCCCTGTCGTTCGGGGGCCTGATCCTGATAACCGGAGCCGGGGACCTCGGCTTCGATCGCGGTGACCTACTCACCCTGGCGTGTGCGTTCTGCTTCTCCACGCACATCGTGGTTCTGTCCCGTCTCGCTCGTCACCACCCAGTCGTCCCGTTCACTGTCGTTCAATTGGCGATCACCTCGGCCTTGGCGTTTCCTGCGGCTCTGCTGATCGAGGGCCCCGTCCTACCGCCGAGCTCGGTCTGGGGCGCGTTGTTGATCACCGGGATAGGAGCCAGCGCCGGATGCTTCGTTCTCCAGATCTGGGCTCAGACCGTTGTCGGCGCTACCACAGCAGCTGTTGTGCTGGCGGCGGAGCCGGCATTCGCCGTCGCCACGGCGTGGGTGGTGCTTGGCGAGAGGCTCACGGTGGCGGGGTGGGCCGGCGCAGCCCTCATCCTCATTGCCATCTTCATCGTGGTGACCAAGCAGACCGATCAGGCGTCAATCGAGGCCGAAGCGGTGACACCGGCTCACTGACTCACCTGGTAGTCGTCGGAGCGAAGACGTCGAGCCAGCTTCATCAGGAGGCGGATCCCCAAGACCGACAGGAAGAGCCCGATGGTGAGGAGGACCCCGAATTCGGCCGCGGTGGTGTACGGGTTGCTGCAGGCCTCGATGCCCTGCGGGCAGAGACCCCAGCCGGTGCCCCCGTCGAGCAAGTCGATGAGGACGAGGATCGGTATCAAGGCAATGCCGATGGCCGCTGCAGAGAGTATGAACACACCGAGACGCACCAGGAAGACTGACATTGCACTAAAACGGTAACCGGGTGCGCCCAGTTTCCAGGCATACAATCGCCGACCCGTGATGTCGTACCACCAGGAAGATTTCACCGCCGAGGAACAGGCGGTCCTGACCCGGTTCTTCACCAATCTCGACTTGCCGGTGTTCGGGTTGATCAATCTCCCGGAGGTGGTGAAGGGAGCTCTTTTCGCTCGCTATTCGAGGTCGGCCAAATCGTTGCGACGTCTCTTTCTCGACGAGTTCGTGGCCGATCCGGAGTCCGGGATCGACGCCATGTCCCGGGGTCTCGACGATGACCCGCTGGTGGCGACCCGCAAGGCCGAGCAGCTCTATCAGCGCATCTTTTTCGACTATGGGGACGACTCGGTCGCCCAGCTCGGTGGCGCTCATCTCGCCTGCGAGCAGGCCTCGAACCTCTTGACCAAGGTCCTGGAATGGGGTCGGCTCGCCGCCTATCTGGAGCAATCGACCCGCTACATCCGTTACGACGCACGGCTCGGCGACAGATACCGGTACTTCGTGCCTCCCGAGATCGCCGTCTCGGCGCACGCCGACCGATACCTCACCCACATGGAGCGGGTCTTCGACACCTACTCCAACATGGTGGCGCGGATGATGGCTCACTTCGAACAAATGCATCCACGGGCTGACGACGACTCGGCGATGGTCTGGAACGCCACGATCCGGGCCAAGGCATGCGACACGGTGCGGGGCATGCTTCCCGTGTCGACACTGTCCAACGTCGGTATCTATGGCACCGGCCAGGCGTACGAGATGTCCCTGGTCAGGATGCGGGCCAACCCGTTGCGTGAGGTTCAGGAATACGGGCAGATGATGCTGGGCGAGCTTCGCAAGATCATCCCGTCGTTCCTCACCAGAGTCGATCTGGAGGACCGCGGAGTGCGCTGGTCCCGATACCTCGAAAACGTCCGCTCAGACCTAGAGCAGAGAGCGGCCGGCCTTCGATCACCATCCGACGACGGGCCTTCCGTGACACTCGTCGACTGGGATCCCGAGGCAGAGCTCAAGATCGCCGCGGCTGCCCTCTATGCCGTCTCGGAGTTGCCCGACGAAGAGCTCCTCCGAATAGCCCGGTCGATGACCAAGTCCGAGAGAGCGGAGATCATCGCCTCTCTCGTCGGAGATCGGGCCAATCGGAGACACCGGCCAGGGCGGGCCATGGAGCGAACTACCTACCGGTTCGATGTCACCTGTGACATCGGGGCTTTCCGCGACCTCCAGCGTCATCGTCTGATGACTTTGGAGTGGCAGCGATATTCGACCCGACTCGGCTACGACTTGCCGGCGGAAGTCGCGGAGTTGGAACTGGCCGACGAATGGCATCGATTGATGGCCCAATCGCTCACCTTCTACGAAGAGCTACGGAACGACCTCGGAGCCGACGTGGCCCAATACGTGGTGCCCTTCGCCTTCAATGTGCGCTTCGTCATGGAGATGAACCCCCGGCAAGCCTTTCATCTCATCGAGCTGCGCAGCCAGTCGGCCGGGCACCCTGCCTACCGGAGGGTCGCCCATGAGATGCATCGCGCCATCGACGAAGTCGCCGGTCACCATTTGATCGCCGAGGCGATGAGCTATGTCGACTACAGCGACGTCGACCTGGAGCGCCTCGAGAGTGAGCGCAAGTCAGAAGCACGACGAAGCCGAGCTTCTGCACGTACTACGTAGAACGCAGAACGTATAACGTCCTCCAATGGCCCAATTCGATGTCGACGCCATGCTGGTGCGCTATCAGGAGCGTGCTGCTGCCGTCAAGGATCGCCCCCTCCCTCCGGTCGCGGGTGACGAGCGCAGGCTGTTCGTGGAACGGGCGCAAGCCGACTACACCGACTACGCCCTGATCGGCAGCGCCAGTTGGAGTGTGGAGGACGGCGAGCTCGTCCTTCGCATACCGCTCGGCGGGTCTTCCTAACCCAGCGTCCGATGCTCGAGAAACGTCTCGTCCTGGTCTCGGGCAAGGGAGGCGTGGGCAAGTCGGCGGTGACCGCCGGTCTTGCCCTCCTCGCCCAGCGTCGGGGATTGCGGGTCCTGGCGATGGAGATGGGCTCGCCCGGGGGCTTATCCGCTCACTTCGGGACGGGTCCTCTCGAATTCGAGCCGAAGGAGCTGAGGCCAGGGCTCCACGCCATGCACATGGTCCGCTCCGATGCCCTCCTCGAGTATCTCGCCCTTCAGCTCAACATCAAGGGTCTCACCAGGTTCGGCCCTCTGGCTCGGGCCTTCGATGCCCTGGCGACCACAGCCCCTGGCATTCGGGAGATCATCACCGTCGGCAAGGCGATCTGGGAGGTTCGAGAAGACCGATGGGACATCGTCATCGCCGATGCCCCACCCACAGGCCAGATCGGGTCCTTCCTCCGCGCACCAGTGACGATCTCAGAGCTCGTGCCCTCCGGGCGGATCCGGGTCCAGGCGGAGATCATGCAGGAGATTCTCCGCGACCAGACAGTCACCGGGCTCATCCTCGTGACCCTCCCCGAAGAGCTTCCGGCCACCGAGACCGCCGAGACCATCACGTGGTTGACGAAGGAACACGTGGTAGCCGCCCCGATCGTGATCGCGAATCGCATTCTCGACGAGCTGGCAGACCCGGAGACCCCTCCGGGGCCCGTGGGAGAAGCGGCACAGCTTCATCGGGCACTGTGGTCGGAACAACAGGTCTGGCTAGACCGGGTCCCACCAGATCACTTGCTCCCCTACCTCCACGGCCTTCTCACCCCAGGAGAGGTGGCGGCACGGGTCGCCGACGAATTCGAGCTGATCACATGACCCGCACCCTGCTGATCACCGGAGCAGGTGGCGTCGGCAAGACGACCGTCGCGGCAGCACTGGGGGTGAGAGCGGCCCGCAGCGGTCTGCGCACGCTCGTGGTCACCGTGGATCCCGCTCGCCGTCTGGCGACTGCGCTGGGCGTCGAAGATCTCGGCAACGAGCCCCAGCCAAATGCGGGGGAGCCCAACCTCTGGGCCGCGATGCTGGACTCGACCGCCTCATGGCGGGCGGTCGCCATGAGGCACGCCGACCCGGATGTGGCGACCCGCCTCGCCGACAACGACTTCTTCAAGGCGGCTTCGGAGCATTTCCCCGCCTCGCAGGCCTACGCCGCGGCCGACCAGGCCGCCACCTTCGTCCAGGCCATGGCCTGGGATCTCGTCATCGTGGACACCCCGCCGTCGGGTGGAGGGATCGACTTCTTCGCCGCCCCGGCCCAAATGGCGGACCTCGTTGGCGGGCGGCTTCTTCGATGGCTGACAGGGGGGCCCTTGCCCGGACGACGCACCTTCTACAACCTGGCCGCAAAACCGGTCCTTCGGATCGCCGATTCGGTGCTCGGCTCAGACCTCTTGGAGCGAGTGGCCGAGTTCCTCCTCGACTTGAGGACCACCTATGACGGCGTGGCGCAGCGGGGCCGGGAGATCGAGCGAGTCCTGAGCTCAGCATCGATCTTCGTGGTCACGACCTCAGATCCCGCCCCGGTGCGCGAGGCCATCAAGTTCTATCGCGACCTTCCAGGCCTGGCGGCGAGCCCCGCCGCTGTTGTGTTCAACCGAATCCTCCCTGAGGAATGGGCGGACTCGACCGCACCACCGGGGACTTCCCTGGCCTTGGAGCAGAACCTGGCCCGGTGGAGCGCCGAGACGGTGCGACAACGGGACACGCGGGAGGAGTTCTCGTCGCGATACGGGGCGCGCATCGCCACGATCCCCTGGTCCTCCAGCCCTCCGACCGACCTAGATGGGCTGGGCCACCTGCTCGACGAATCGAAAGAGTTGCCATGGGCCGAGGTGGGCATATCCTGAGCACATGGCCAACTCAGCCGCCTTCTTCGACCTCGACCGGACCCTGATCTCCGGCGCTTCGGCGTTCCCTCTGGGCGTCGAGGCCTGGCGTCAGGGGCTGGCCTCCAATCCCGACATCGGACGATGGGCTCTATCGGCACTGAGTTTCCGGCTGATGGGCGACAAGGGTGACGCCACCGACGACGTCAAGGGCGACTTCTTGAGTGGGATCGCCGGGGCGTCGGTTCAGGCACTCGAGATGGTCGGCGCCGCTGTCCTGCCCAAGCTCGTCGCCCGGGTCCGCCCGGAGTCACGAAAGCTGATCAATCTGCATCATGAGGCGGGAAGGGACACCTGGATCGTCTCGGCCGCCCCTCACGAGATCGTCGAGCATTTGGCCCGATCCTTGGGGATGACTGGAGCCATCGGCACCAGGGGAAAGGTGGTAGCCGGCCACTACACCGGTGAGCTCGATGGGCCATTCGTGTATGGCGCCGGCAAGGTCGACGCCATCGAGAAGATCGCGGCCGACTACGGGTACGACCTCGAGCGCAGCTACGCCTACTCCGACTCCATATCCGACCTGCCCATGATGGAGGCGGTTGGTCATCCCGTCGCGGTCAACCCCGACTCCGAGCTCGACTCGGTATCCCATGAGCGGGGCTGGCCGGTCGTGATCTTCGCCCGCAAGACGAAGAGAGCCGTTGCACTCAGCGCTCTGGTCACTATTGGTGTGTCGGCAGCGGTCGGCGCCTATGCGCTGGGACGGAAGCACGGACGGTCGTATGCTCTTGCCCAGATGGCTCAGCGAGAGATCTGGCGACCCCGGGTCTAGAGGATCGCGCTCGGCCCCAGCAGTTCCTTCAACTCGGCGAACAGCGCCGTTCTCGGCTCGACACGGTGGGCATCACTCAGCTTGAGCACCTTTACCCCTTGCTCGCTCGTCATGTTCAGGTAAACCGGGGCTGGCCCAGGGTGATTCGACAGGATCGTCTTGAGCCGGGAGACCATCTCAGGAGTGAGATTCGAAGCCGTCGTCTTGAGCCGCACCATCGAGTCGTCACGAATCTCGAGCTCCTTGATCTCCCGGGCCATGACCTTCACCTCGTCGCCCCGGTGGTCGAGGTGCCCGCCCACGATCACCACGGCGTCATCGATGACGACATGCCCGTAGTCGTTGACCGTGCGTGGGAAGGCAACGACCTCCACCGAACCTTCGAGATCCTCGAGTTGGAAGAAGATCATGGGATCTCCATTCCTGGTCCATCGACGAGTGATCCCGGCTACCAGACCTCCCACTGTCACGCTCGTCTTGTCGGCCATTTCGACGAGCTGGCTGACGGTGGTGGTGGTGGCGGCCGCCAGCGACTGACCGACGGACAGCAGAGGATGATCGGAGACGTAGAGACCGAGCATCTCCTTTTCGAAGGCCAGCCTGATCTTCTGCGGCCAGACCAGGTCCGGCACATCGATGCGGCCGTGGGAGACCTCCCCTGGCTCACCGGCGAAAAGGCTGAACTGACCCATCTCCTCGTTCCGCCGGCGCTCCAGCGTCCCATCGAGGATCTGCTCGAACACCACGGTCAGACCTTTTCTCGGGTACGCCATCGCGTCGAAGGCGCCGGCCTTGATCAGAGACTCCACCGTGCGCTTGTTGAGCGCAGAGACATCGACGCGGTCCACGAAGTCATGGAACGAGATGAAAGCACCATCGGCCCTCGCCTCGACGATCTTCTCCACCACACCCTCACCAACGTTCCGCACTGCCGATAGCCCGAAGCGGATCCGTCCCTCCTTCACTGTGAAATCGGAGTCGGACTCGTTGACGTCGGGCACGAGCACCTCGATCCCCATCTGCCGGCATTCGTTGAGGTACACCGCGGTCCGGTCTTTGTCCTTCTTGGTAGCGGTCAACAGAGCAGCGAGATACTCGGCGGGGTGGTGGGCCTTCAGGAAGGCTGTCTGATAGGCAACGAGGCCGTAGCCGGAGCTGTGGCTCTTGTTGAATCCGTAGCCCGAGAAGTGCTCGATGAGCCCGAAGATCTCACGGCCCACCTTCTCGTCGTGCCCCTGAGCGACGCTGCCGGCAACGAACTTCTCCTCTTCGGCCTTCATCACGGACTTGATCTTCTTGCCCATGGCCCGCCGCAGGTTGTCGGCGTCGACCATCGAGTAACCGGCCATCTCCTGGGCCACCGACATGACCTGCTCTTGATACACCATGATCTGATAGGTGTCCGCCAGCTTGTCGGTGAGGGCTGGGTGCAGCACTTCGATAGGGGCCCGACCGTTCTTCCGATCGGCATACAGGTTGTGCATGTTGGCGCCCATCGGGCCCGGGCGATAGAGGGCAACCAACGCAATCACATCGTTGAACGAATCAGGCTTCAGCGAGCGAATCAGCGACCTCATGGCGTTGCCTTCGAGCTGAAAGACCCCGATCGTGTTGCCCGATTGGAGGAGCTCGAAAGTCTTCTCATCGTCGAGCGGGACCGCGTCGATGTCGAGTCGCTCGCCCGTGCCCGCCTCGACGAGCTCGAGGCAGCGCTCGATGATCGAGAGGTTGCGCAGCCCGAGGAAGTCCATCTTGAGCAGACCCAGTGACTCCACCCCGTACATCTCGAACTGGGTCACCACCTCGGCGCCCTCGCCCTTCTGTTGGATGGGGACGACGTTGATGAGCGGCTCCGGGGCGATCACCACGGCTGCGGCGTGGATCGAGTCCTGCCTGCGTAGCCCCTCGAGGCCGCGGGCGGCATCCACTGTCTCCCGCACCGCGGGATCGGCCTCGTACAGGTCCCGAAGACCCTGGGCGTTGGCGTACCAGTCTTTCGTCGTCGAGTCTGCGTCGGATGAAGGCGGTGTCATCACCTGTTCGAGAGTCGCCTCACGGCCGAGGATGGCGGGCGGCATCGCCTTGGCCACCCGGTCGCCCACGCCGTATGGGTGGCCGAGGACCCGGGCGGCGTCGCGGAGTGCCTGCTTCCCCTTGATCGTGGAGAACGTGACGATCTGTGCCACGCGATCAGCCCCGTACTTCTGGGCCGCATATCGGATCATCTCCGCCCGGTAGCGCTCGTCGAAGTCCATGTCGATGTCGGGCATTTGCCGCCGACCGGGGTTGAGGAAGCGCTCGAAGATCAGCCCGTAGGCGAGGGGGTCGATATCGGTGATGCGCAGGCAGTAGGAGACGATCGAGCCCGCGGCAGAGCCGCGGCCGGGTCCAACCCTGATGCCACTCTCCCGGGCATGGCGGATGAGATCCCAAACGATGAGGAAGTAGGCGGGAAAGCCCATCTCCTCGATGATCTTCAACTCGTGCTCGACGCGGTCCCAGACGTCTGGACCGGCATCATGGCCGTATCGGTCGCGTGCCCCTTGATCGACGAGCTTCCGGAGATGGCTGACCTCGGTCTCACCCGACGGGACCGGGAAGCTAGGAAGCAGGATCCGGCCGAAGTCGAGGTCGACGTTCACCCGCTCCGCGATCGAGAGGGTGTTGTCACATGCTCCCGGAAATGTGTCGGCCGGGAAGAGGCGATGCATCTCTTCGGATGTCTTCAGATAGTGCTCATTGCCCTCGAAACGGAGCCGGCTCGTGTCGGCCCGCAACGAGCCGGTCTGGATGCAGAGCAGCACGTCGTGGGCATCGTGTTCCGCACGGTGGGTGTAGTGGGCGTCGTTGGTGGCGAGCAGGGGTGCCCCGGTCCGGGATGAGATCTCGAGAAGGTCGGGCATGATCGCTTTTTGCGCGGAGAGGCCATGATCCTGGATCTCGATGAAGAAGTTGTCTCGCCCGAAGATGTCCTGGAACCTGCCCGCAGCGGCGATAGCGGCGTCGAAGTCCCTCATCTGGCCCTTGTTCCCCTCTTCGCTCATGGAGTCGGGAGCGAGGAGTTGGGCCACCATCCCCCCCAGACACCCTGAGGTGGCGATGAGGCCCTCGGAGTGCTCGGCGAGAAGATCGAAGTCCATCCTCGGCTTGTAGTAGAAGCCCTCGAGAAAAGCCCGCGAGGAAAGCTGGAGGAGGTTGCGATACCCAACCTCGTTCTCGGCCAGGAGGTTCATGTGGAAGCGCCGATTGGCGTTGCCCACCGGCCTGTCGAATCTCGACCCTTCGGTCAGGTATGCCTCCATGCCGACGATTGGCTTGATTCCGGTGTCTTTCGCCGCCTTGACGAAATCGACAACCCCGTAGAGGACGCCGTGATCTGTGATAGCTATCGCCGGCTGACCATCGGCTGCCGCCGCCGCAACCACATCCTTGATTCGGGCCGCACCGTCGAGCATCGAATACTCGGTGTGGACGTGGAGGTGTGCGAATGACACGGCTGTCATTCACCGTAGCACAGGGCGGCTCACGCGGAGGTGCCGTGTGACGGGCCTCGCGCGAGGCTCCGAGCCATCCAGGCGGCGACGACCATGATCACCAGGCTGACTCCATGAGCGATCGAAAAACCATGCGCCAGGGCGTTCGCAGTCGCACCGGCGAGGTCGGCCTCGCCGCCCGCCAGCGCCTCTCGGACCGAAGAGATGTCGCCGACCGAGGCAGCCACGGTTGCGAGTATCACTCCACCCGCAAGACCCGCACCGACCGACATCCCGACCGTGCGCAGGAACGCATGCGCTGAGGTCGCCCGGCCTGCCAGCCTGTCGGCCACCGCCAGGCGCACCATCTGAAACGCGGAATTGGTCACTGCTCCCACCGACATGCCCATTGCGAAGTAGCTGGCGTAGACCACCGGTAGCGGTGCCGAGAAGGAGATCGCGGCCCATGCGGCGGCGATGGCCGGGACACCTCCGATCGCTGCCACCCGAAGCACCTCACGCTCGCTCACCCGATCGGTGATGCGACCGGAGATGTTGGCAGCTGCGGTCCATCCGATCGTGAGCCACAAGACAGACCACGCTGCGGCGGCCGCGGTGCCTCCACGTGCACCCCGCACGTAGACAGGCAGATATGACGACAGCCCGATCATGGCCACCAGAGTCAGCGAGACCACCAGGGCTAGCTGACGGTATGGGTACTCCCCAACGAATCGTGAGTCGAGCAGGCTGGACCGACCCTGCGCCATTCTCCGCCACAACACGGTTCCCGACAAGATGGCGATGGCGGCGAAGATCACCGAGAAGGTGGAAAAATTCGAGACGGCAGCCAGCAGGGCCCCGAATGTGACCACCAGCAGCCCGACGGCAACCCAGTCCACCCGGAGCGGGGTGGGCTCGACCGGGCCGGGGAGGGTCCGCCACCCGGCGATCAGAGCCACCGCAGAGATCGGCACCATGAGCAGGAAGATCCACCGCCAGGACCCGACCTGCAGCAAGACCGCCGCGATGGCAGGGCCGGCGAAGCCAAGGATCCCCCATACGTTCGAGTTGGCGGCAAAGGCTCTCCCGACGAGATGGCTCGGATAGACGATGGCGACTGCGCCAACCCCGACCGAGATGATCGCCCCACCTGCGGCGCCCTGGAACACGCGGGTTGCCACGAGCATCGGCATCGAGCTCGCGGCCGCGGCAGCGAGCGAGGAGGCGGCGAAGGCGAACGTTGCCCATCTGAACACGGTGGACGTCCCGACGGAATCGATGAACGAGCCGGCGATGGCTGTGGTCACACCGGAGGCGAGCAGGAAGGCGGTGATCACCCAGGGCAGGAGATGCACCTGGCCGAGTTCGGCAGTGAGGTCCGGCAGGGCCGCCGTTACGGCCAGACCTTCGAAGGCGACGATGGCGACGGTCGTGAAGATGGCGACCGATGCCGGCAACAGCTCACGGGAGAGAATCGACCTGGGGACCGTCATTGCCAGCCCCAGGATGGCAAGCCCGTACGAGACAGGTTGGATTCTCTCAGATGGCGACGGCCAGGGCGGCCAAGACAGCGACTGCGAATCCAACCCAGGCTCGCATCGCCTGGGCATTGGGGCCACGTATCCGGCTCCAGATCTCTCCGATCACGAAACCGGCGATGAGACCGCCGAGATGGGCTTGCCACGAGACGGTTCTGAACACGAAGGGGATGGCGGCGTTGATCAGGAGGAGGAAGGCGAGCTGGCCCAGCAGTGCCCTACCCTGAATCGTGTTCCTCCGGTGCAGCGCCCAGCTCAGCCAGATGCCGAAGAGCCCGAAGATCGCCCCCGAGGCACCAACGGCCACATCGTTGAGGTCGCCCAGGTAGTAAGCGAATACCCCTCCGACCCCGGCCGCGGCCAGGTAGAGACTGACAAAGGGCCAGGTGCCTACTCCACGCTCGATCTGGGGACCGAGCACCCACAGGGCCCACATGTTGAAGAGGATGTGCGTGATCGACCCATGGAGCAGCACGACGGTGAAGATCCGCCACCACTCACCGTCCGCGATCAGGAGGTTGATCTGTGCGAACCATCGGATGAGATTCTCCTCGAGACCGAAAAAGCCGAGGGCGTAGAAGATCACCGCCACGGCGATGAACGTCATCGTGGCGGGGGCCCCGGAGGTCGCCGTGGTCCGACTCCGCGATCCGGTGGGGATCACCTTCTGCGCCCCCTCCTGTCTCATGCACTCGGGGCACCGCTGTCCGACTGAGGCATCCGTCGAGCATGAGGAACAGATGGGCCGGCCACAGTGGCTGCAGCTGAGCAGAGTGTTCCGGTCGGGGTGCCGATAACAGACCGGGGTGGTGGTGTGATCCTGGGTCACGGCCGGAACGGTATCGCCCTCAGGGGCTTACCCATCCTCCGTGGATCGGACCAAATCGAGGACCTCGATGAGGTCAGACGGCAGCCGCGATGTGAACGCCAGCTCCTCGCCGGTGGTCGGGTGCTCGAGTCCGACCATGTGGGCATGGAGGAAAATCCGAGGGCTGTTGACTGCCTTCTTCGGGCCCATGTAGGACCTGTCGCCGACGATGGCATGGTCGATCGCCGTCATGTGGACCCTGATCTGGTGGGTGCGCCCAGTGGCCAGCGCGACTTCGAGCAGGGACACATCTGAAGCTGCAAACTCCTCGACGACTTCGTAATGGGTCACTGCCGGTTTCCCTCCCGGAACCACGGCTCGCCTCGTGGGCCGATCCGGGTCTCGTCCGATCGGCGCGTCGACTGTCCCGGTAGGGGTGGCAA
>JALDXP010000054.1:0-12354 GCA_032154885.1 Actinomycetota bacterium | reverse complement strand
CTCGAGTAACGAAGAGGACGACAGATGGCTGAGGACTACCCCCCGATCCTCGACGCGGCGCAGGTAGCGGAGTTGCTGGGAATGAACGTGCAGATGGTCAGGCGATATGCCAGGGAGGGCAGGTTGCCCGCCTACAAACTCCCCGGTGGCCGGACCTTCAAGTTCTTCCGGGACGAGATCTACGAGTTCGTCCGGGCTCATCCGGTGACGACGGAGACCGACGATGTCAGAAGTGAGATGTAGGGCGGACCACCGCCGCTATCTGGCGGATCGGGACCACGATCGTGTTCCCGTCCTGGGTCAATTCGATGTGATCGGTGGCTACGACATCGATCGACGCGACGACTGCCCTCCCGTCGACCACGACCAATCGCACCGACTCCGTTGCGGCCGCGATTTCGGCGAGCCGGGCGCGGAAGGTGAGTTTGTCGCCGCTCTGCTCGCTGCCACCCGACTCGTTTCGTTCCACTGTCCAAATCGCCGAGTCGAGGACTATCTCGACAGTGTCGTCGCCACGATCGATGGTGGCGAAGTCGGCGCCGGCGTACATGACGCGACCGGAGAAAGTGTGGGCTCCCATCTCGGCCCGTATGCGCTCTCCGCGGTGAACGAGTTCGAGGACTCGCCCGGAAAGGTCCAGCCGCCGCCTTCGAAGCAGCTCGGTGAGTTGTTCGTCCTCGGCAGCGTCTTCCAACCACTCCCTCCCGGCCCCGTGGCGAAGGTGAGACTCCACATCCCGGTCGGGGGTTTGTTCCATCTACTTTCGCGCTCTCGACACGGACTGCCGGTTCCAAGATAGGTTCACACCAAGAAGATAGGTTCACACCAAAGTGGACACGAGTCCCTCCGTCATAACGAGGGAAGCGGGCACCTCGTCACCGACCGTCCGGTCGGCTCACTATCGACCGTCTCTTTCTCATGTAGCGATCGCTCTCGCTGTCGTCCTGGCCTTCGTCCTCAACTTTCTCGCTCTTCAGCGCCGGGAGGCCACGACGTTGGTCGCCATCGCCGACTCTCCCATCGCAGCCGGCTCTCCTCTTACGCCGGACATCGTCCGGCTTGTCTCCCTGCCCGCTGACTTCCAGGGTCTCGACTACCTGGTGGGGGAGTCCGACCTCGAGCGTCTCGACGGATGGATCGTGGGCCGGTCAGTCCGCGAGGGAGAGTTGATCGATCGATCGCTCGTCGTCCGACCCGGCGCTGGCGATGGCCTTCGCACGATGAGCATCCCGGTGGCGGCTGAGCATGCCGCCGGAGCCACGTTGGTTATCGGGGATCGCGTGGATGTCATTTCGATCATCGGCGACGAGCCGGTGTTTGTCGCCAGCGACCTCGAAGTGGTCAGCATTGCCGACACGACGCAAACCGGATTGTCGGCTGCCGGTCCCTATCACGTTGTGGTTGGGGTGAGCCCCGCCCAGGCACTGGCTCTGTCCCGTGCAATAGCGGACGGGTCCCTGGAGATCCTCCGGTCCACCGGTGCGGACGCTCTCGAGGAGGCAGGAGGGTGAACACAGGACCCGAGTTGGCTCTTGCCGCCTCTGCTCGAGCCTGGCCGGACCGGCTCCACCGGTTCCTGATCGACCACGGTGGAGGGCGAGTCCGCTCGCGGGTCATGGGCGCGGATCAGGCGGTGACCGATCAGTACGAGGTCTTGTTCATCGACGACGTCTGCTCGTTCCTGACTCCCCGTCTGGTCCGAAGCGTCCGGGAACTGGGACGGGAGATCGTCGGGGTGTACGACCCGGTAGACGCCCCCGACGCCAAACGGCACCTCCTCGAGTGCGGCATCACCGATGTGATAGAAGAGAGTGCGGCCCCGGACGAGTTCCTGGCAACAGCCGAGGCAACTCTGCTCCATCGGGGTGCACCCTCGTCGGCCGTCCTGCCCGTGCCTGGTTCCTTTCGTGTCGGCGTCCTCGGTCCCATCGGTGGGGTGGGTTGCACTGAGATCGCGATCGGGATTGCCACGAGCCTCTCCTTCTCTCGACCCACGCTTCTGATGGACCTGGACGAGAGGACCCCGTCCTTGGCGCAACGCCTCGATCTGCCTGTCCATCCGAACCTTCTCTCCGCGCTCGAGGCTGCTCAGCACAACTCGGGTTCGCTCAACGAGGCGATTCTCGGCCATGACTCGGTCGACGTGATCGGAGGCCTCCCCAATGCGATGTCGTCTTCTTACGAGATCGCACCGATGGAGATCGAAGGGGTGTTCGACGAAATCGGAAAGGCCGGCTACGACGTTGTGATCGCCGATCTGGGTTGCCCGCCCCTCGATCGCCTCGATCAGGTCCGTTTCCATGCTCTCATCGTGGTCGGCCTGGGAAACCCAGTGGGCATGTCACGGTTGGTCCGATCCGTTCAAGAAGTGTCCACAAGGACGGAAGCGCCCGACACGGTGGCCCTGGTCAACCGTGTCGCAACCGGAAGTCGCAGACGTCTTGAGATCAGGGCGGAGATGGCCCGTCTGCTTCCGACGGTGCCTGTCATTCTGGTCCCCGAGGAGAGCCGACTCGAGCGTGCGGCGTGGGATGGGACACGGCTCGGGCGGGGCCCATTCGTGAAATCGTTGAGCCGAGTGGCCTCGCTGATCGATCGGGCTGCGGGATGACGGTCGATGCTTATCACGAGATCCGGAGGCGAGCACTCGAGAAGATCGACGGCTCCGGACTCGACCCACAACGTGACACTGCTCGGCTCGTCGAGCTACTGCGGGCCGCCGTCGACGACTATCAGCGACACGCCCACTTGGGTGAGACCCGGTCACTTGCAGACCCGGATGCCACCGTGCGTCGCCTGCTCCAATCGGTGTCCTACTTCGGACCGTTGGGGGACCTCCTCGATCGCGACGATGTCGAGGAGATCTTCATCGAGGGTGAGAGAGTCACCTTCCTCGAAGCCGGAGGTCGGCTTCGAGGCTTGGATGTGCCCAGCTCCGAGTCGGAGAACCGGCAGGTGGTAGAGCGGCTGATGGCAATTACCGATCGGCGGCTTGATGCCTCTCACCCGGTCTCGCAGGCGCGCATCCTCGATGGGACTGCCCGTCTGACTGCTGTGATCCCGCCGGTGTCCGACCATCTATCCGCCACCATTCGCCGCTACGCCCTCCGGAAGGAGACGCTCGCCTCGTTGGTCGAACTCGGGTCGTTGACGCGCGGTGCGGCGGATTTCCTAAACGTCGCCATGCGCTCGTCTACCTCTGTGATCGTGAGCGGCCCGCCAGGAGCCGGCAAGACCTCGTTCCTCTCTGCTCTAATTGCCGCTGTCCCGTCCGACCACTGTGTCCGGGCATGCGAGGAGATCCGGGAATTGCACGTCCCGATCGTGCACGGGTCCTACTACGAAGCCCGGCCCCCATCGTTGGACGGCGGCGGGGAGATCAGCCTGCGACAACTGGTAAAGGCCACGCTGGCGATGCGTCCCGACCTGATAGTGGTTGGCGAAGTGAGGGGGGGAGAGGCTTTCGAGCTGACCCGCGCCGTGAACGCCGGCTGCGGCCTCGCCTGCACCGTCCATGCCAACTCGGCACAGGATGCACTCGATGCCCTGGTGAATGCTGCCTTGATGGCCGGTGAAAATGTCCCGGAGCGGGTGGTGCGCAAGGTTTTCGCCTCGTCGATCGATCTCGTCATCCACCTCGAGCGAGATATCGAACCGAAGGGCGGCGGCATCCGACGCCAAACGATGGAGATCCGGGCTCTGGTCCCGTCTCTTCATGAAGACTTCTCATCCGAGCCCCTGTTCCGGCGGGATCGACTGGGTGGCCCACTCGAATGGACTGGGTCGATGCCGCCGCAAGCCCTCATCCGGCGTCTCGAGCGTGCGCTGCCGGGAACAGCCAACTTGACCCAGCTGCTGGAGGGAGAGGCGAGTTGGTGACCCTCGCCGCGGCCGTCGCCACCTCGGTTGCAGTGGCGCTTGTTGCAAGGCGCGTCGTGACTGGCTTCAGGCTTAGGAGCCGTCCCAAGTCCATGAAGGCGGGTTGGCTGAAGGAATCCGGGCTCGACGTGACGCGTGGGCAGTTCTGGCTCGCCTCATTTGGCGCCGGACTCGGCACCTACGCGGTCGTGTTCGCCCTGACATCCCTTCCGATCGTCTCGTTGATGCCCGCCGTCGTCGTGGCGACTCTGCCAAAGGCGTATTTCGTTCGAAAGCGATCGCAGCGGCTCGACGACGTGCAACGGGCGTGGCCCGACGGGCTCCGGGATCTCCTGGCGTCGGTCAGATCGGGGGCATCGCTTCCCACCGCGATCGAAGGCCTGGCTTTGTACGGGCCGGTTCCCCTACGCGACGCCTTTCGGGATTTCGCGGTCTATTCGCACAGCCTTGGATTTGTGCCCGCGCTCGAGATGATCAAAGCCGATCTGGCTGACCCGACCTCCGACCGTGTCATCGAGGTATTGATCCTGGCGTACGAGCGTGGGGGCGCCGTCGTGCCAGAAATCCTCTCCGATCTGGCCGATGCGACGACCAAGGATCTGTGGACTTTGGAAGAGATCCGAACCGATGCGCTCGAACAGAAGATCAACTCACGCATCGTCTTCATCCTCCCCTGGCTGGTGCTTGTCGCCATGACCGCAAGAGCTGGGCCCTTCCGCGACTTCTATGCGTCGAAGGTGGGGGTGCTGGTCGCCGTGGTCGGCGGGGTGATGAGCCTGGTCGGGGTGGTCATCGCCTCGAAGCTCGGGGCTCAGCCGACTGAGCCCAGGGTGTTCGTTTCGGCGCGGGGTGGAAAGTGACTGTCACCCCGGTGGTGTTGGTGGCAGCCGGAACCACCGCCTTGGCTGCCGGGCTGGCGGTGTACGCCGTGTTCCCCCCGGCTCGCAGCCTCGCGTCCAGGATCAATCCCTATCTGCGCCCCTCAGGCACGACGTCACCGCGCCCGACCGGGGCTGGCCCGCTCACCGCTGTCTTCGGGCCGATGCTCAGGTCGCTGGCGGCCTCGGTGGGTCGGGCGCTGGAGAAATCCGGCGAGAGCGTGACGATTCTCGAGCTCCGCCAGGCCAGTTGGTACCGCGAGGTGCCCGAGGAGGAGACGGTGCAGGCGTTTCGAATGGCCCAGCTGCGGACTATGGCGATCGCTGCAGGTCTGGCGCTCATCGCCGGCGAGATTCTGGGCTCCTCTCCCGTCCAGCGCATCATCCTCCTGATCCTCGGCGTCGTTATCGGGGCGACTCGACAGAGAGGATCTCTGCACGCGGCTATCGAGCGAAGACGAGCGCGGATGTGCATCGAGATCTACACGGTGAACCAGCTTCTTGCCATGCGTGTCCGGGCCGGAGGTGGCGTGGTCCATGCCGTCCAGGACGTGGTGCGCCGCGGTGAGGGTGAGGTCATCGCCGAGCTCGCAGACGCGCTCCGGTTGCACCGGTCGGGTTGGCGCGCTGCCGATGCGTTTCGAAGGATCGCCGAGTTGACCCCTGAGCCATTCTGCGGCCGCACCTATCGACTCCTGGCGACCGCCGAGGAAAGGGGGGCAGATCTGGCGCCGGCTCTTCTCGACCTGGCGGAGGATGTTCGAGAGACCCGTCGTGAGACGATGCGGAGATCGGCGACGAAGCGCAGAGCGGCGATGCTGGTGCCCACCATCGCCATCCTGGCGCCGGTCCTCCTGCTCTTCGTGGCGGCGCCTCTCCCTTATCTGATCACCGGCTGGCGATGAAAGGAGGTTGAGATGCTGGCCCTCAAGAAATGGCTCCATGACGCGTGGGGCGACGACCGGGGGTTGAACACGGCCGAGCTCATGGGGAATGCCGCCCTGGCGATTGCCGCACTCGTGGTGATCTGGGGCGCGCTTCAGGCTCTTGGCGTTGACATCGTCGGGTGGATACGTTCCCAGCTGATCGGAGGCTGAGCGAGCGGGGGATCTCGTCGGTCCAATTCCTCCTCGCAAGCGGGCTTGGAATGCTGATGTTCCTGGCTCTGTCCAATCTCGTCGTCGTCCAGTACGGACGGGGTGCCCTCCGCTCCGCCCTCGACCAGGGCGCCCGGGTCGGCTCGGTCAGCTCCTCCCAGGAGGAATGCCGACAGAGGATCGAGGACGTCTTGGGCCAGCTGCTGGGAGGGCGCATGGGCGACTCAATCGTGGCGTCATGCGCAGTGGGCCCTGGGGTGGTTACGGCGTCGGCCAGCGCCGTATTCATCTCCTGGACCCCGTTCACTCCTGACTTCGTGATCGAGATGACTGCCCAAGCCGCGAGGGAGTTGTCGCCGTGAGCGATCGGGGCCACGCGGCCGTGGAGCTGGGCATAGCGGTCGGCGTGCTCCTCTTACCGGCTGCGCTCGCCGTGCTGGCATTCGGTCCCTGGACTGAACGTCGGGTATTTGCCGAGGCGGCAGCCGCAGAAGCGGTGCGTGCTGCGGTGATCCAGATCGACATCTCGGCGGGGAGCCAGCTAGTGACGGACATGGCAGCCAATCACGGGCTTGGGCCCGACTTGGTTCGCATTTCGTGGTGCGGAGCCGCTGAGTCTGGCCCAAGTAATGCAGTCGGAGCGTGCACCTTCGACCGAGGGTCGACCGTGGCCGCGGAGGTCGAAGTCTGGGTTCCGCTGATCGCGACGCCATGGGGCGAGGTGGGCGGGGTGTGGGTCGGAGCCTCCCACTCGGAGCTCGTCGATTTGTACCGGAGTCTCCCTTGAGGTCCGAGCGAGGCTCGGTCACCCTGTGGATGCTGGGCCTGTCTCTCTTGCTGCTCCTGTTCGGTGGTCTGGCTCTCGACTTCTGGCGGGCCCTGGCCCTGCAACGAGAGCTGGCCGCGATCGCCGATTCGGCGTCGGTAGCCGCAGGGTCCGGCATCGACGAGGAGCATTATCGGGCCACCGGCGAGGTTCTCATCGACGCGGATCGGGCATCTGACATCGGCACCTCCTACGTCGCGTCGCAAGACGCCACTCTGGACCAGCTGATCATCACCACCGCTCCGGATGGTTTGACCGTCTCGGTGCTCGTCGTCGATCGCCTCGAACTAGGTCTGATGGGGGTGTTTGTCGATCAGACTGCGCCGCTGACTGTCACAGCCGAGGCCACCGCGGCCCCTGTTCTGGTCCCCTGAGCCAGAGTTCGCACTGGGACTGCTGTCGATTAACCTTGTTCCTTACCCCGCATCGCCTTCGGGTGTGCGCGTTCGGGGGTGGTGTAATAGGTAACACGGCAGGTTCTGGCCCTGTTATTGAGGGTTCGAGTCCTTCCCCCCGAGCCAGGGCCGGCGTAAGTCGGCCCCAACCTGGTCCCGTCGTCTAGGGGTCGAGGACGCCGGCCTCTCAAGCCGGAAACGCCGGTTCAAATCCGGTCGGGACTGCCAGTGACTTAATGAGAGGCCGTTCTACGAGCCGCCCAGGATCCGATCTCAGGCGCGTAACGGGCCAACATTTCGATCCCGAACTCCACCAAGTCCTCTACCCGCTGCCCCTTGGGATGCGCTGTTGACCACAGCTCGAGATTTTCGATCCTGTTGTCCATTCGATCTCCGTTGCGGTGATGAACAACCTCGTCGGGCCGTAGAGCACGCCCGAGACGCTGAGCCATGACCAGTCGATGCTGTCCGATCCGCTTGGCTCCGCCCACCAACCATCGCATTCCACGAGGAACAGGAACAACCCAATACCCGTGGTTCACATGACCGTCACCTGCGACGGTGCGAACCGGTCGGTCTGCCTGTGGGTCGCCGGTGTCCAGGAATCTCCTGTAGTGGGCCGGGCAATATCCGAGCGCCTTGTGGGCTCTGCCGCAACCCGGAACAGAGCAGAGGCGACCCGAGAACCTCAAGGGTTCGTCGCCCACGTCTCCGTGCCGCAACCAGCGCTGATAGTGCCCGTGACAGAGATCCCTGGCATCGACTGCCTTGTCACATCCGATCACCGAGCACCTGCGTCTCTCCTTCATGGAACCTGGAGGTCCAACCTCGCCAGTCCGAAGCACGCGGCGATAGTGCATCTGACAGAGGCCTCGGGTGAAGGCGAGGCGTTCGCAACCCACGACCGTGCATTCCCTCATGGTTCCAAGGTACGGGCCGTGTGGGACAGAAACTCGGTGCCAGTAACTTCCGATCGTGGCTCCAAGCACCCCGCCGATCAAAGTCGATGTCTGGTCCGATGTCGCCTGCCCGTGGTGCTACATCGGCAAGCGAAACCTGGAGGCAGGCATGATTGCCTTCACTGCCACCGAGCACGCGGTGCCCGTCGAGATCGAGTACCACAGCTTCGAATTGGCCCCGGACACACCGGTCGAATTCACCGGGTCGGAGGTCGAGTTCCTGATGAATCATCGGGGAGTGTCGGCCGAACAGGCCCGGTCCATGATCGACCGGGTGGTCGGCATCGCCCGACACGCCGGTCTCGACTACGACTATGACTCACTGCAGCACACCAACACGATCAAGGCGCACCAGCTCCTCCATTATGCCAAGGAGCACGGGCTCCAGCTCGAGATGAAGGAGCGTTTGTTGGGTGCCTATTTCGTCGAGGGTCGGCACGTGGGTCGAATCGAGGATCTGGCCGATCTCGCCGCTGAGATCGGACTAGACCGTGCCGACGTGATCCGGTCGCTCGAGGCCGATGAGTACCTGGATGCGGTCGGTGCCGACATGGTCCAGGCGCGGCAGTACGGGATCAACGGGGTTCCGTTCTTCGTAATCGACAGCCGCTACGGCATCAGCGGAGCCCAGCCACCAGAGGTCTTCGTCGAGGTTCTGTCCCGAGCCGCTGCTGATCGCGCCGAGCAACCGGCCTGAGATCAGACGCTGGCGATACCCGCCTTTGCTCGCTCCACCGGCGGGGCGGCGCAGTTGCAATCGTTGAGAGCATCCTGAGCCGGGCGGGTGTGAAGCCACATCGCCACGATCATTGGGATGAAGACGATCAGGTTATAGACCAGGTGCAACTCCGGGCGGGGGATGAAGGGCTGCAGGAAGCTGGTCGGGACCGGTGACCCGAACAGGTTGGTCCCGACGATCGCCTGGATCTGCAGCGTGGTGTGCTCGACCAGATGCCAGCCCTGAATGATGGTGGAAGCGAGCCACCAGCCGCGGGCGGCACCGCGGAAACCTGGCAGTAGGAGCACCAGGCCGGTGAACATGATCAGGGCATACCCGAAGTGCATGACCTCGGACTTGACCAGCCAAGGAAAGACATAACCCAGGGCCCCCAGAGCCTCCGGCCGCGGCATCTCCACGATCCAGATCTGCGCCGCCTGGAACAGATGCTCTATCCAGTGCAGGACAACGATGGCCAGGTAGATCCACAACGCCCGCTCATGCCAAGGCCCGTTCAGCTTCTGGATGAAGCCCATCTCCGCGGTCTGCTCCGACGTTTTGACCATTCCTCTGTCCTCTCTGTCAGCCCTCTAAGCCCACGTTTCGGTATGTGATAGGCCGCCGCCATGCTTGGGCAGTCCTACCCCCGATCCACCAGGCCACGGCGGTGGCGAGGAAGATAGATATCGCGATCAACGCGCGCATCGGCAAAACGGACGTGAGCGGGGGCGGGATCACCACGCTGGGTGCGCTCCATGCATCTTCCCCCTCGGAGATGGTCACCGAGACGACGTCGTCCGGCTCGACTCCGGTCATCGTCTCCCACGCCCCGGGGGTGGTCAGTGACGGCATCACGTGGACGTTTTCTGAGCCCACCTGAACCGACACAACGGTGCCCTCGTCGGGCATCTCATCGTCGAACATCACGATCAGATGGGGGATGATCGCCGAGCCCACATCCGGATAGACCTGCCACAGCGACAGGGTGTAGGGGCCGACCTCGGCACGTCTCAGCAGTGGACGGGCGTCGTGATCCCCGTGCGCCATCGCCGGCATTGCGAGAGCCATCGCCGCTAGCAACGCGATCAAACGAATCGCCGATCTCATTGCATGCATTCTGCCCATATCGCCGGCCATCCCGCCAACGGCACGCCCTAAGCCCCCATTAAGAATCGCACGTAGGGTCGGCATGGGTGACCGTTAGGGGAGGGGATCATGCGTGCGAGAGACTTCATTTTGTTGGGCGTTTTGCTCGCTGGGGTGTCCTGCGCCAGTAATGCCGAAACTACGACGACATTGGTGCCGGGCGACACCACCACGTTTGCCCAGCAACCGACGACTGCCGCCCCGACGATCGAGACGACGACGAGCGCGGCGGGCGAAACATCAACTGGGCTCGAATGTGCCTTGGTGCCGCCCGATATCGTCGCCGCGGCCTTTGACGCGACCTCTGCCAGCGGGGAGCCGGGCACCGCCCGCAATTGCACCTTCACGCTCGTCGACGGTCTGGTCCCAACCGTCGAGGTCTTCCACTACGGATCCTCCACAGATTGGGACGGGGTCAAGGCCGGGTTCGATCAGAACCGGGGTGGGGTGACGGAAGTCCCGGGAGTCGGCGACGAGGCCTTTCAACCCAACGACGTCGGGCCTTACGAGATCGTGGTCAAGTACCTCGACATCATCTACTCGGTCGCCGTGCAGAGCGGGGGCGGTGGTCCCGAGGTGGAGGCGGCCATCCTGGAGCTCGCCACCAGCATCGCAGGCGGCTGATCGCTTTCTCCGTTCCCGTAGGCCGATTGCGGGCCTACGTACCTCAGGTAAGCGGTACCTACAATCCCGGCCCCCTGTGTCGGATCTCATCCTGTACGCCGCGCTCGGCGCGGGTTTGGCCGCTCTGTTGCTCGCCGTCGCTCATGCGCGGGCCGTCTTGGCCGCCCCTCGCGGCAATCAGCGGATGGTCGCGCTGTCCGATGCGATCAAACAGGGGGCGATGGCATTCCTGCGCCGCGAGTACATCTGGGTGGCGGCTTTTGTCGTCGTCATGGCAACCCTCATCGCCGTCCTACTCGATTGGGGACGCCCCTGGGGAGTCGTGGCGTACGTCTTCGGAGCTGCTCTCTCGGCAGGCGCCGGCTATTTCGGGATGCGCTTGGCCACCCAAGCAAATTCGCGGACCGCGGAGGCGGCCCGCACCGGTGGGGTCGCAGCTGCACTCCCGCTGGCCTTCCGCGGCGCCGCGGTCATGGGGTTCAGCGTCGCAGGGCTGGGGCTGATCGGGGTAATTGTCGGCTACGTCACTTTCCGGATGCTGCTCGACCTCGATGAGTGGCCGGAGATCATCACTGCAATCGCCCTCGGTGGCTCCTCTATCGCCCTATTCGCCCGGATCGGCGGCGGCATCTTCACCAAGGCAGCGGATGTCGGCGCCGATCTGGTGGGCAAGCTGGAGGCCGGAATCCCCGAGGACGATCCCCGCAACCCGGCGGTGATCGCCGACAACGTGGGAGACAACGTGGGAGACGTCGCCGGAATGGGCGCTGACCTCTTCGAGTCTTACGTCGGCGCATTGGTGGCGCCGGTCTTTTATGCGGCGTTGGTCTTCGGTTCTGCGACATTCGTCGAGGAGGCGATTGTTTTCCCCCTCGCCGTCGGTGCCCTGGGCATGCTCGCCGCCATCATCGGCTCATTCCTGGTGCGGGTTCGGGGCGACGATCCCGGCGGAGCCTTGCGTATTGGCACCAACTTCGCCCTGATCGCGACCGCCGTTGGTGCTCTCGGCCTCGCCTACTGGCTCTTCGGGGAAGCGGTCGACAACCCCTTGGGCATCTGGCTCGCAGTCCTCGCCGGGCTCGTCGTCGGTTGGCTGGTGGGCAAGATCTCCGAGTGGTTCACATCCGATGACCACAAGAAGGTCAAGGAGATAGCCCGGCAATCACAGACCGGCCCGGCAACGGTGATCATCTCGGGTATCGCCGAATCGATGAAGTCCGCTGCCTACTCGGTGATCGTGCTGGCCGGCGGCCTCGGAGCGGCCTACTACGCGGGGGACTGGGCCTTGGGGGACGGTGGAGGAATCTATGGAGTGGCCATCGCCGCCATCGGCGCTCTCGCCACGGTCGGCCTGATCATCTCTGTAGACGCCTATGGCCCTGTTGCCGATAACGCCGGGGGGATCGCCAGGATGGCAAACCTGCCTGCGGAGGTGCGCGAGGTGACCGACACCCTCGATTCGTTGGGCAACACCACCACCGCGGTGGCCAAAGGATTCGCCGTTGCCGCGGCGGGGGTCACCGCCCTCGCTCTCTTTGCAACCTTCACGCGGGCAGTGGACCTGGATCAGATCGACCTGACCCGTGCCCCCACCCTGATCGGGCTGCTCGTCGGCGCCATGTTCCCTTTCCTCGTTGCCGCCCTGACGATCAACGCCGTAGGGCGGGCGGCCAACAAGATGATCGAAGAGGTTCGCCGTCAGTTCCGGGAGATCCCCGGTCTCAGGGACGGCGCCGCGGACGCGACGGCCGACTACGCCGCTTGTGTCGATATCGCTACCGCCGGAGCCTTGAGGGAGATGATCATCCCCGGCTCGTTGGCGGTCGCTCTCC
>JALDXP010000053.1:0-12373 GCA_032154885.1 Actinomycetota bacterium | reverse complement strand
GCCGGGCCTCTTTTCGTTTCGGGCCGGCTCAGTCGACCTGGAGACCCCCGAGCGCCTCGACACCGGCAGCGGCAGCGTCACGAAGGAAGTCGCGGACCACACCGAGCTGCTCGGGAGTCAGGGCCGCGCAGATCTCCGATAAGGAGCGGTTCATCGGGCCGTAAAGACGGACTAACTCAGGCCCTCGATCTCGTCGAGCCTCCAAGCGAACACGGCGACGGTCCTCTGGGTCGGGCAGCCGGGTCACCCACCCCCCTTTCTCCAATCGGTCGACGATGCCGGTGAGGGTGGCGGGGTGAATCCCGGTTGCGGACGCTACTTCGCCGGGCGACACCGGCCCATGACGTGCGATCAGGTCCAGGATCTCTAGATCGGGCCCCCTCAGCTCGATTCTGGCCCCGACGGCGTCATTGAGTTGATGCAGCCGGGCGATGAGATCGCGGAGATGATGCTGGATCTCTTGAGTGAGCGCCGTTTGGCCCGTTCGTCTGGTTGTCATATAGTATGGAAATCGTAATATACGAGGAACGTACTAAAGACTAACAGGAGGCACTCGTGAAATACGCCCGGTTCTATAACCCCATCGTTTCGTTCCTGCTCCGACTTGGGGTGCCCCTCGGTCCCCAGGCCCTGCTCACAGTCCGTGGGCGAAACTCCGGTCTCCCTCGCACGACACCCATTGCACTCAACCGTCATGAAACCGGCTGGCTGTTGGTTTCCGTCTACGGCCGGGTGGATTGGGTGAGAAACCTTCGAGCAGCTGGAGAGGCCGTGGTGACGATGAGACGTCGCACATTTCCGGTGACATCACGCGAGTTGACCGCAGATCAGGCGGCACCGATCGTGCGCGACCTCCTCGCATCGCTAAGCCCGATTGTCCGCCCGGTGATTGGCTCCTACTTCGTCACCGACCTCGCGGCGCCACTCGAGGCCTGGAAAGAGGAAGCCCGCAACCATCCGGTCTTCCTCCTGACCCCCGCCATCACTCCGGCCTGATGGCCGTCATCGTCCGATCCCCCCGTACCGCTCAACTGCGTTCGCGTCGAGCATGCGACGACCGTCGTAGACGAAAGGCGCTCGATCGAGCTCGCGGAGCATCGCCGGCAGGCGTTCGAACTCGTGCCAGCGGGTGACGATCACGATGATGTCGGCGGAGGCGATCGCGTCCTCGAGGGATGCGGCGTACCTCACCGGTGCGTCGCCGAGTACCAGTCTGGCCGTGTCCATCGCGACCGGGTCGTATGCCGTCACATCCGCTCCCGCAGTGACAAGTCGCTCGATGATCGGAAACGAAGGAGACTCGCGAACGTCATCCGTGTCGGGTTTGAACGCGAGGCCGAGCACGGAGACTCGTGCGTCGTTCAAATCGTGGACCTCGCGGCGAATTCCTTCGAGCACGCGATCCGGACGTTGACTGTTGGTGTCGAGAACGGCCTGGAGCACATTCATTTTCACTCCCTCCCGGGCTCCGTGCGCGATGAGGGCACTGACGTCCTTGGGGAGGCAACTTCCCCCGAATCCGCAGCCCGCTTCGAGAAAGCTCACGATGGGCGCTCGGGTCGACTCGCCGTCGGATCCGGGAACGGTCAGATATCCGGACGTGTGCAAACCGGCCATGACGTCACGGGCGTCGACGCCACCGAGTGCGGTGCACAAGTCGGCGAACTCGTTCGAGAAAGAGATCATGGTCGCAAGCAGCGCGTTGGACGCGTACTTGATCATCTCGGCCGACTTGTTGTTGGTGCGGATGATCGGGACGTCGATGAAGTTGGCATAGACGGCAGCCAGGGTGTCGAGTGTCCGCTCGTCGACCCCGCCGACCACGATTCGGTCGGGATTCATGAAGTCGGCGACGGCCTGGCCCTCGGTCAGGAACTCCGGGTTGACTCCGAGACCGAAGCCTTCACCGGCGCTCCGACCCGAGGTCTCCTCCAGTGCGTCCCGCACCACGCCGTCCGTCGTGCCCGGCACCACCGTGCTCTTGACCACAACGACATGCCCGTTCTTCTCCACCAGGGCGGCTCCCACTTGGCGCGCCGCATTCACGACATAGGTCAGGTCGATCGCAGCGCCGTCGAATGGCGTGCCGACGGCTATGAATGTCACCTCGGAGTCGCGGACCGCGCCGACGAGGTCAGTCGTTGCGGAGAATCGCTTGCCGGCGTGACGCCCGAGCAACTCGCCGAGGCCGACCTCATGGATCGGCGCCTCACCCCGGGTGAGGCGCTCAACCTTCGTACGGTCCACGTCGACGCAGACGACTTCGTGACCCTTTTCGGCCAAGCACACCCCGGTGACAAGGCCGACGTATCCGGCGCCGATGATCGAGACTCGCATCAGGCGTCTTCAGCCTCGCGGTGGTAGTGGTACCACACGAGGGTTCGCCGCAGGCCCTCGTCCACGAGTATCGACGGCTCGTAGCCCAACTCAGCCCGCGATTTCGTCATATCCGGGCACCTGCGGTTCGGGTTGTCGACCAGATAGTCAGCCTCGTTCGACTCGCCGGTCACCACCGTCCCGGAGTAGCCGAAGAGGTCGTGCGCCGTGGTTGCCAGCCGTCGCCCGAGGTCCGCCATCGAAATCTCCGGACGATCGATCCCGATGTTGTAGGGCTCGCCCGCCCGACCCCGTACGAGCGCGCGGTAGTAGCCGACAACGGCGTCGGCCACGTAGCAGAAGGTTCGCTTCGGGCTTCCGTCTGAGAGCATGACGATGTCGCGACCGCTGAAGACGTCTCGTGCGAAGTCGGGGATCACGCGTCGATCGCTGATCTTGAGTCCCGGTCCGTAGTTGTTGAACGGTCGGACCATCCGCACCGGCACGTCGTAGTGCTGGGCGAACACCGAGCACAAGGTCTCGCCGTAACGCTTCGACTCGTCGTAACAGGCGCGCGGACCCGTGCACGAGACATTGCCGCGGTAGTCCTCCGACGTAGGGATGCGGTCGGTAGCAGGATCGCCGTAAATCTCGCTGCTCGAGTAGAAAATGAAGCCGCCGAACTCGAGGCCCCGCTCAACCCGGTCTCGTGCGTACTCGAGCAACATGCGCAGCCCGTCGATGTTGGCATCCATCGTCTCCAGCGGGTGGGCCCGGTAATAGGTCGGGGACGCGATCCCGGCGGCGTGGACGATGAACTCGAAGTCTGGCATCGGGACCGGCAGTGGATGGCGGACGTCGTGTCGAACCATCGTTAGATCGCTACGACGGCCGAGCTCATCCAGCCACGGCGGGACGCCACGCACGTAGTTGTCGAAAACTGTGGTGTGTATCCGCTGATCTTCGGCGACGCGGTCGTTCCAGTGGAGCACACTCTGCACCAGGTAGTAGCCGAGGAATCCTGCTCCTCCGGTGATGAGGAGGCGCTTTCCGGCCATCGCCGCGAAGTCGTCGACGAGCTGGTCGACGATGTGGTCGAGGTCGCGCGCGAGCAGATCAGCAAGGGGCTCGATACCTTCCTGCAGTTTTGTCATTGCTCCGGGTCTCCGATCCCCTGGGACGGCCTGTGACCGTGCGGCGCGGTGAATGTAGGCCGCTCTCCGCGGCAAGAGGAAGCCCAAAGGCATCCGGCATTCATCGTCACCCGGCTTGGGTCCCGCCTCCCTGACCATTGGCTGGCGATGACGAGTTGTTTGTTCGCGGAAGAGAAACCGAGGAGTAACCCTCTGTTCGAAGTCGTCGATTACATACATGACCGACTGGCATTCGAATCCTCCTGGATTAGAGTGCCGAGAAGGTGCAATGCACCTGGGGACCTATTGGGATGTGGAGCCGCGGCTACGCCGCATAAGGGAGGCACACAATGTGGGTGGGGGCATGCGCGCACGCGCGCTGGTGCGCCGAGCGCGTCGCAGGGGCATCGCTGACGCGTTCGAGCTCTGACAACTCGCTGACAACGTGAAGCTGGCAGTTTTCGGGCTGGGATACGTGGGGTCGGTCACAGCTGCCTGCCTCGCCGAAGACGGCCATGACGTGGTCGGTGTCGACTCCAACCGGGAAAAGGTTGAGATCTTCAACTCCGGCCGTGCTCCGATCCGCGAGCCCGGGCTCGATGACCTGATCGCCACCGGCGTCGCGTCGCGAAAGCTGCTGGCCACCGACGACTCGGTCGCGGCGGTGGAACAGGCTGATGCCGCCTTGATCTGCGTGGGAACACCGAGCCGTCCCGACGGAAGCATCGAGCTCGACCACATCCGCACGGTGGTGGCTGACATCGGTCGCGCTTTGAGGGGAAGGACTACTCCCTTCACGGTCATCCTTCGGTCCACGGTGCTCCCAGGGACGACGAGAGACATCGTCCTCCCGATTCTCGAGTCGGCTTCGGGTCTCACGATTGGCGAGCAGATCGATCTGTGCTTCAACCCCGAGTTCTTGCGGGAAGGCTCGTCCATAAAGGACTACAGGGAGCCTCCCAAGATCGTGGTCGGCACCGAGCACGGGAAGCACAATGCGATCACCGACCAGCTCTACGCCCAGTTCGAGTGCCCACGCTCCGACACTGTCTTCGAGGTCGCCGAACTGGCCAAGTACGTGGACAACAGCTGGCACGCCCTCAAGGTGAGCTTCGCCAACGAGATGGGCCGGCTCGCCCGTGACCTGGGTGTGGACGGCAGGGAGGTCATGACGATCATGACCGGCGACACCAAGCTGAACATCTCATCCCGGTACCTGCGACCGGGGTTCGCCTACGGCGGTTCGTGCCTGCCCAAGGACATCGCGGCCCTCCGGTCCCATGCCCAAAGCCGTGACCTCGACCTGCCGCTGATCTCGGCGATCCCCCAGAGCAACGAGGAGCACATCCGGTCCGCGATGGACCTCATCGAGGAGCTGGGCGGCCGCAAGGTCGGATTGCTCGGCATCACGTTCAAGTCGAACACCGACGACCTGCGCAACAGCCCCTTCCTCGAACTGGCCCGTCGCCTGCTCGAGTGCGGCAAGGACGTTCGCGTCTTCGACCCTGACTTCGACCCAAAGAGCCTCATCGGGGCCAACCTGGCGTTCCTGAGCGAACAACTTCCGTCGTTCGAGCAAATCCTGGTTTCGTCCCCCGACGAGGTGCTTGCTTTCGGGGACATCGTCGTCCTAGGGAAGAACGACGAGCCTCTGGTCGATGCAGCGCTGAAGCTGGGGCCGGGCCAACACCTGGTCGATCTGGCCGGGATGTCGGTCAGGCCCGTCGACGGGAGTTACGTTGGCATCGGCTGGTAGGCGTGTCCTGATCATCGTCCAGAACCTGCCGGTGCCTTTCGACCGGCGGGTCTGGCTCGAAGCGACCACCTTGCAGGCTCAGGGCTACCAGGTAACGGTCATCTGCCCCAAGCTCAAGGGATTCAATGAGTCACGCGAGACGATCGAGGACGTCGAGGTATTTCGCTACCCGATGCCGTTCGACCCGCGGTCCAAGCTCGGATTCCTGGCCGAGTTCTCGTGGGCATGGCTCGCCACCTTTCTCCTCTCGGTGAGGGTGGCTAGCCAGGGCCGGGGCTTCGACGTCATCCATGCCTGCAATCCACCCGAGACATACTGGGTTCTCGCCCTCATCTGGCGGCTGGCGGGGAAGAAGTTCGTGTTCGATCATCACGACCTCTCCCCGGAGATGTTCGAGGCCAAGTTCGGGGTGAGGAGTGGTCTCGTGCATCGGCTGCTGCTCTTCATGGAGCGTCGCTCGTTTCAGACAGCCGACATGATCCTGGCCACCAACGAGAGCCACCGGACGGTTGCCATCGAACGCGGTGGCGTCGCCGCAGACCGGGTTGCGATAGTCAGGTCAGGGCCTGATCTGAAGCGACTGTCTGTCTATCCCTCCGACCCGGCGTGGGCAAACTCCAAGGAGCACGTGATCGCGTACCTCGGTGACATCTCGGCCCAGGACGGGGTCGATGGCCTCATCAGAGTGGTGGCGCTGCTGAGCGAGCGGCGGGACGATTTCCACACCGTCGTCATCGGTGGCGGGTCCGCCTGGCAGGACGTGAAGCAGTACGCAGAGGCGCTGGGTGTGGATCACCTGTTCACGTTCACCGGTGTCGTCTCGGATGACGTGCTGTGCCGTGCACTGTCGTCGGCAACGGTGGCGGTGGACACAGTCCCGAAGAACAGCTGGTCGGATCGGTCCACCATGAACAAGATCATGGAGTACATGTACTTCGGCTTGCCGATTGTCGCCTTCGACCTCACTGAGACCATGAGATCGGCCGAGGACGCAGTAGCTCCGGCGCGATCCGGTGACGAGGCCAATTTCGCCGAGATACTCGACCAACTCCTCGATGACCCCGAGCGACGGAGGCAGATGTCCACCGCGGGGAGGCGTCGCCTGGAGAGCACTTTGAGTTGGGAGCACTCGGTCCCCCATCTCTTGAGGGCATACGAGCGCGCCTTTGCCAATCCGTCGCGGAACCGGGTGGCGGCGAAGTCACGCCCCGCCTGACCCAACCGTCAGGTTCCAGCGCCCTCAGCAGATCTCCCGTCGCCCACCCAGAGCCGGGTCGTCACAACCTCACCGGGCCTCATTTCGCCCTCACCCTCGAGAGTGAAGGTGGCCACACGCACATCGAACGCCGGCGAGTACCAGCCGAGAGGCTCCGTCTCGTCGCCAGACATGGCGCGCCATCTCATCAACCCGCTGAGCTCCATCTTCGATGAGTGGGCCTTGCCATCACTAGATACCCATGACAGCTGCGCCAGGTTTCCGTCCAGCACGCATTTCACGGCAGGGCCGAGGTGGAAGCGAACGATCGCCCCGGTAGACCGATCAACCCTGTCCTCGATCGTCACACCGGCGTCGTGGACGACCACGGTTCTCCGGTGCTCGATCTCCCCGCCGTCCAGATGAGGCCGAATGCAATAGCCCGCCCAGCTCAGCGGGTCTTCCGGGGCCTCCGCCACACCTGATCGCTCGGCTGAGGACCACATGAAGGGCCCCGACTGCTGGGCGTGGATTGCTTTGGCGAATTCGACGGTGTTGTGGGCCCGGATCGAACGGAAGTACGAGCGCCAGAACGGCTCTGACTGATAGCAATAGGTACCCGGATCGGCCAGGACGTCCACACCGCCGTGTCTCACCTCGACAGACAGAGCGTCGTCATGGCCATGAGCCGCTGTCGCCATGAATCCGAGTGGTCCACCGTCACATCGACACCAGATCTCGGACGGCCCACCGGGCCGTGCCCTGAGGATCGTCATCCCGGACTCCGGGAATGACGCCGGCCGCCTCGAGGGTCGACCACCTGGCAACGCGCCGACCGAGGCGAGGGACGCGAGGGCCGAGCTCCGGACATCCCCGACAGCTCGCGGCGTCGGCCACCAGTCGAGCCGCCCGAAGAGCGAGGACCCGGTGGCCAGCAGCGAAGCCCACCGGTCGAACCCCGGACCATCGACCAAAAGTGCTATCGCGTCATCCGAATCTCCCTGGCGAGGCGGTCTGCCGGAGACATCGAGCGTCGCCGCCACGACATCGAACATGGACCTAACACGGACCCAGAACTCGTCTCCGAGTCCCGAGCCTGCCGCCTCGCCCTCGAGACCGGCGAGCATGAACAGTTCCGCAACGAAGCCGTGATAGTCGGCGGTCAGCTCGCGATCCACGCCATCGCCGTCGATCTGCCGCTTCGCCTCGCTGATCAGACCCCGGCCTGCCCTGTCCCTCCACCGAGAGGATTCAGGGAAGAGGGGAAAGGCACATGCCGCCGAGAACTGGCCGGCCCACTCGGCGATGGCATGGTTGTTGGCAGAGGTGCCATGGCTAGGCAAGCGGTCAAGCCACAGCTGGTGCGCGTAGAGCTGGTCGAGAAAGCGCGGATTCTCCTCGAACCAGGAGGGGGCTCGGTCGTCGTAATCGAGCAGACGCCTGATCCAGACCCACGCGAGCAGCCGCATGCCGATCTCGATTCCGCTCGTCCAATGTATCCCGCGAAACGGCGGGTTCGCCTGCCACCAGCTCTCCAACTGGGCCATGAGCAAACGGGCGGAGTTTGGATCACCACGAAACCGCGCGGCGCCCGCCAACACCGTCAGATGCTGATGCCGGGAAGGCTCCCAGACGTGCTTCAGGCTGCCCCGCCACGCCCTCTGGTTGATGCGGAAAGCCGACTGTGCCGCCGGGGCGCGCAACCCGGTCTTCGGATCCCTGAACCAATCCGGTTTGTCCCCCATGTCGGTTCGCTCGACGCCGAAAACCTGGACCCGACTTTGGGAGATCGACTCGACGGCGTCCGCCAGGGCTTCCAGCGCGGCATCAGAGGGCGTCTCAGGCAGCCGGAGAAATGGAGTGGCAAACCCACCACCCTCAGCCCGTCTCACCCCGGATCCTCGAAGCCTTTTCTCGTCGGCTGCGGTGATCACCTTCACCCCCGCGTCCCTGGCCCGGTGGACGATCTCGCCAGGGCCCATGGCCGCAAGGCGGTGGATGTACCAGCTGAGACTCAATCGCCCGTCGGACGGCGGAGAGGCTCGGCACGCCCCGACTGGGCACTCCTCTGCGCCAGCAGAGTGGCCTCGGTCGTGCTCAACAACGATTCGACCCTGATCGGCATATCAGATCCCGTCCTGACTGCCTTCACGAACGCTTCTACCTGAGCGGCCTGACCTTTGTCCACGTTCCCCCTGGAGCGACGAACCGTCCGACGCCGATCCGACCAAATAGTGGCCTCCTTGAAATTGTCGAGCCGGGCGGTGCGCGATTCCCCGGAGACGAGGAACGTCTCCTTCGGGTAGGCACGGCTCCCCCTGGTGAGATAGGAGATGTGACCGATCGAGCCTCCGGGAAAGCTCAGAATCACTTCGAGGTCGTCCACGTCTCCAGGAGATGGATAGCCCGCGACATCAACCGGGTCCTCACCCAGCCACCAGGACAACACATCGATGAAGTGGCCGCCCTCGCCATCGAAGCGGGAACCGTAACGAGACACGTCTCGATACCAGCTGTCGTTATCGAGAGGTCCGGCGTTGACAACATAATGGAGGTGCTGCTCACCGTTCGCCTCGCCCCATTCTTCCTTGAGTTGGCGAAGCACGGGCGCGAACCTGCGATTGAATCCGACCATGAGACGTTGATTTCCCGATGACTGGATCGATTCGATCACTTGGTCGAGTTCGTTTGCGTTCGTAGCCAGCGGCTTCTCGACGAACACCGCCTTACCCGCAGCGATCATCTCGGAGACCATCGGAGCATGCAGATCGTGGCGTGTGGCAATGACGACGGCATCGACAGAGTCGTCGTCGATCAGCGTCCGATAGTCAGACGTGATCCTTTCGAACCCGAACCTCTCCTGTGCCGTGGCACCGGAGAGGGCAGTGGCCGTAGCAACTACCGAGAGGTGCACATCGGGGTTCGAGGCCAAGTGCGGCAACAACATTGTGGTGGCGTAGTTGCCACTGCCGATGACTCCGAGGCCGACCTTCCCGGATCTAGGCGCGAATTCCGCCTGTCCACCAAGATGAAGGACCCGCTCGATCACGGTGTCCTGCGGGTATCCGAACAAGCTCCCGATTGCGCGTGACTCCCCGGAGAGAAGCCGTGCATATGCCTCGACCGAAGATTCGAATGGGATGACTTCGTCAACGAGAGTCTCCACGTGGATCCGGTCGCCGGCTACCAGATCGAGAAAGGACTTCATGTTCCGCTGCTCTGTCCACCTCACGTACCCGATCGGATAATCGACCCCGTCTTCTTCATACGTCGGGTCGTACCTCCCCGGGCCGTAAGACCTCGAGAAGCGCACGTCGATCTCCTTCTCGTAGTAGGGCTTCCACGGGAGATCGAGCGGCATTTTGCCGACATCCACGATCCGAGCCCGGTCCCGTGCGATGTCCACCGCCATGCTCACCGGCTCGGCGGAGTCGGTGGCGGCAGCAAGGAACACGACGTCGGCGCCTTGGCCATCGGTGATCTCGAGAATCCTCTCCCTGACCCGGGCCGCCGAAGGCCCGCTCGGAGCCCCGGCCGCGCGGGCGCCAGATCGTTCGGCGAGACCGCAACGATCCTCCGACGGGTCAAATCCAAAGACGTTGACGCCGGCCGCATTCGCGATCTGAACGAGCAGCTGGCCGATGAGACCCAGCCCGATCACACAGACCGTCTCGCCGATCACGGCCTCCGAGCGTCGAAATGCCTGCATGGCGATGGCGCCCACGGTGGCAAAGGCGGCGTGTTCGGCTTTGACTCCGTCGGGAACGAGAGCGCACAAATTGCGCGGCACATAGTTGAACTCGGCGTGCAGGGCGTACTCGTTTCCGCCACAAGCGACGCGACTGCCCACCGGCAGTTCGGGAACCATCGACTCGACGACGATGCCCGACAGCGAGTACCCGAGCGGGGTGTACGAGTCGAGGCGGTTCATGACCTTGCGATAGGTGGCGCCCACACCCTGCTGTGAGACCGATCCGAGCACCTTCCGAACCTGGTCGGGCCTGGCCCTGGCCTTGCCGACGAGCGACATCTTGCTCTCGGCGATCTTCATCAACTCGGTACCGGCGGAGATCAGTGAGTATTCGCTACGGACAACGACTCCCCCCGGCCGACAGGCCGGAACCGGAACCTCGACGAGCTTCACCTCACCGGTCTTGTAGTTCTGAGCTATCTGCCTCAAGCGAGGTCCTCTCGACTCCAGATCGAGCCAGACGTCATCGTCGGAACCATCGGATACTCCCCACAAACGAACTCATTCCCCATGCTGGACACCCCACGTTCCCACACCAGCTCCGGCCCCGTGGGCGTTCATTCTGACCGGGATCGTCGGATCACGCCAGACCTGAATTGTCTCGAGTGATCAGGTCGGGTCAGCGCCAGGCTGCAATTCTTGCAAATCGCTGCCCTTACCGGCACTCGAACCTGAACACTTCGTGAACATCCGACGGTGGCCTCTTCTCACCACTGTCGGTGGTGGTAGAGTTGTCGCAGGATCGCACAGATCCTTGGGGCTATCCAACATAGGGGAGACGAGACGATGTGGGCTCGTAAGGGTGGGGCGCTCGCCCCTGTATTACCGGTGGGCGGCAAACTTTCGCGTAATAGGAGTGCATCAGCACCATCCGGTCTCTATCCGCGCCTGATCAAACCGGTCCTCGACCGATTGATCGGCCTTCTCCTGCTCATCGTCTTCAGCCCCGTCATCGCCGCTTCTGCGCTCGCGGTGTTGGTGACCATGGGCCGGCCGGTTTTCTACAGCCAGCAGCGGATCGGGCTCGGCGGGCATGCCTTCCGGCTCTACAAGATCAGGACGATGATTCCCGACCGACGCGTCGGTGATGATCTCTACAGCGGCGCCGAGCGGAGGCTCGTCCACAAATCGACGAACGACCCCAGGGTGACTCTGGTGGGAAAGGCGCTGCGGGCCACTCGATTCGATGAGCTGCCCCAGTTTCTCAACGTGGTCAAGGGCGAGATGAGCATGGTGGGGCCCCGGCCCGAGCTTCCCGAGATCGTCCGCCGCTACGAGCCCTGGCAACACGATCGTCATCTGGTCAAGCCCGGTGTGACCGGGCCATGGCAGGTTTCCAAGCACAACGGCGACTTGATGTATCAACACACCGAGATCGACCTCGAATATCTGGAGGAGGTCAGCTTCACTCATGACCTCGGAATTCTCGTCAGGACCCCAATGGCGATGGTCGGCCGAAAGGGGCACTGATGCGCATCGCGTCCCCCAAACGCGACCACGCAGAGTGGTCATTCTCGTGGCGCTGGTTGCGAGCGAACGAGTTCGCATGATCTTCACCGAGACCAATCTGGCCGGCGCGTATGTCATCGACCTCGAGAAGTTTGAGGACGATCGGGGTTTCTTCGCCCGAGCCTTCTGTCAGAACGAGTTCGAGGAGCACGGGCTCAACCCCGTCATCGCACAGGCAAACATCGGCTTCAACCTGGTCAAAGGCACGCTGCGCGGGATGCATTTTCAGTATCCGCCTGCCGCCGAGTCGAAACTCGTCCGCTGCACCCGCGGAGCGATCGTGGACATCATCGTCGACCTCAGACCGGAGAGCACCACGTTCCTGGAGCACTTCGACGTCGAGCTGAACGAGGAGAACCACCGGGCGCTGTATGTGCCGGAGAGGTTCGCCCATGGCTACCAAACCCTCCGCGACAAGACCGAGGCCAGTTACCAGGCCGGGGAGTTCTACACCGCCGGGACCGAAGGCGGCCTGAAGTACGACGATCCCCAGCTTGGCCTGGAGTGGCCGCTGCCCGTCGCAGTTCTGTCACCGAAGGACGGAGCTTGGCCGGCATTCGAAGAGATTCGGGGTGACCTAGAGGAAAGGATGGGGTTAGGCTGATGGAGGGACAGGAAATGGGGGGTAGGGGACATGATTCTCGTCGATGAGGCGCTAAAGGCACGGGCTGCAGCCTCTAAACCGATTCGCGTGGGCTTGATCGGTGCCGGGT
>JALDXP010000052.1:0-12408 GCA_032154885.1 Actinomycetota bacterium | reverse complement strand
ACCACGCTGGCACTGGAAGGCACATCACTCACGTCTGAAACCTCGTTCTCCGGTCAGGTCAATCATGGCCCACCATGGACCCTGGTGGGACGGCAGACTAGTGTTCCAACATATAGCACAGCCCCGCATCGTGGAACGCGGATGGTGATCTCATGGAGTGGCGATGGCCGACGATGAACTCGATCTGAATTCACTTTCCGACCCGGATCTGGTGAATCAGATGCACGACGACCTCTACGACGGTCTTGCCGATGAGATCGTCGAGGGGACGAACATCCTGCTCGCCCGGGACTGGGACGCGCAGAGGGTGCTCAATGACGCCCTGGTCGAGGGGATGCGCATCGTGGGGATCGACTTCCGGGACGGCATCCTCTTCGTCCCCGAGGTGTTGCTCGCCGCCAACGCAATGAAGGCGGGTATGGAGGTGCTGCGACCCCTGCTCGCCGAAACCGGCGCCCAGACGATCGGCAAGGTCGTGATCGGGACGGTGAAGGGTGACATCCACGACATCGGAAAGAACCTCGTCGCAATGATGCTGGAAGGGGCCGGGTTCGAGGTGATCAACCTGGGGATCAACACCGATGCCGACGAGTTCATCGCTGCTCTCGACGAGCACAAGCCGGACATCCTCGGGATGTCCGCGCTGCTGACCACCACCATGCCCTACATGAAGGTGGTCATAGAGGCTCTGAAGGAGAAGAACATCCGGGACGACTACATCGTCATGGTCGGTGGTGCTCCGCTCAACGAGGAGTTTGGCCAGGCAATTGGCGCCGATGCGTACTGCCGTGATGCCGCAGTCGCCACGGAGACGGCCGAAGCATTGGTGCTGGCTCGCCGGCTCACTGCAGGTGAAGAGCAATGACTGGTGACGGCGATCGACTGCTGGTGATTGCATGCGGGGCCCTGGCCCGTGAGGTCCTCGATGTCGTGAGACTCAACTCACTGGAATGGGTCGACGTCGAGTGCCTCCCTGCCACGCTCCACAACACGCCGGACCTCATTCCAGCCGCGGTCGAGGCGCGCCTCGAGGCCGCTGGGGAGCGATATCGGAACGTCTTCGTCGGTTACGCAGACTGTGGGACGGGCGGCCTCCTCGACCGGGCACTCGAAGCTCGAGGAGTCGACCGCCTGCCCGGGGCGCATTGCTACGAGTTCTACGCCACCGGTGCCGGATTCTCCGATCTGCACGCCCAGGAGCCGGGCACGTTCTACCTGACCGATTTCCTCGCACGCCACTTCGATCGTCTGGTGTGGGCCGGTCTCGGTCTCGATCGCTGGCCCGATCTCCGTGACACCTACTTCGGCAACTACCGCCGTCTGGTCTATCTATCGCAAGTGCCCACCTCCGACCTGGTCGGGCGTGCCACGGCGGCCGCCCAGCGTCTCGGTCTCTCTTTCGAGCAACGACACACCGGCTATGGCGACCTTGCCTCCACACTCGTCGAGGTCACGCGACGGGTACCGGCGTGAGCCCGCGCAATAGGGGTCCCGAACTGACAGTGATCCGCTGGCGGGAGATCCCCGCTCAGGTGCTTGCCCGTCGGGGCGATGTGACGGCCAAACGCGAGCTGTCGGCGAGGTTCCAGGTGGCCATCGATCGTGCCGCGATGTACGCAGGCCTGTTCGGGACCGACGAGTACCTGTCGGAGTGGGTCAAAGACTCCAGACCCTGCGGTGACGATCTCGAATCAGAAGTCGCCGCCGAAGCGGCGCGTCTCGAGAGCGAATACGACTCCGAGAAGTTGAACGATCTCGCCGCCAATGGCGGCACGAGATGACCGACACAGTCGTATCCTCGGAGACCCGCGAAGTCGTCATCGGATTCGAGCGCCCCTTCGTCCTGATCGGGGAGAGAATCAATCCAACCGGTCGTCGGCTCCTCGCCGAAGAGATGAAGAACGGCGACTTCTCGCGAGTGGAATCAGACGCCTTGAATCAGGTCGGCGCCGGGGCGCAGATGCTCGACGTCAATGCCGGGATCCCCCTCGCCGACGAGCCTGCGCTTCTCGCCCGCGCTGTCGATCTGGTCCAGTCATTGACCGACGTCCCCTTGTCCATCGACTCATCGATCGTCGCCGCCCTCGAGTCCGGGCTCCTCGCATATCGGGGGAAAGCCCTGGTGAACTCGGTTACCGGGGAGGAGGAGCGTCTCGAGCAGGTTCTGCCTCTGATCGCGAAGCACGGGGCAGCAGTTGTCGCGATCTCCAACGACGAAACGGGGATCTCCGAGGATCCCGATGTCCGGTTCGAGGTGGCGAAGAAGATCGTGGGACGGGCCGCCGACCACGGCATACCCCGCGAAGACGTCGTGGTCGATCCATTGGTGATGCCTATCGGCGCCATGGCCACGGCCGGGCGCCAGGTGTTCCACCTGATCCGGAGGCTGCGCGACGAGTTGGGAGTGAACACCACGTGCGGGGCCTCCAACATCAGCTTCGGCCTTCCCAACCGCGCCGGGATCAATGCCGCCTTCCTGGCCATGGCGATCGGTGCCGGCATGACATCGGCGATAACCAACCCTCTCGAGCCCGAGATCCGACAGTCGATCATGGCCGCCGACGTCTTGAACGGGCGCGATCCCAACTGTGCCACCTGGATCAAGACCTATCGGGAACCTCCCGCCGCCGGCGAGGAAGGTCGTCGTCGTGAGAACCGCCGCCGCCGCGGCTGACCGACCGTGACGCGTCAGGTCGTGTTCAGCCCTTCGGGGCGACGCGGGGCGTTTCCCGAAGGCACCACAGTGCTGGACGCCGCCCGGTCACTTGGAGTCGACCTCGACTCAGTATGCGGCGGCAGAGGAATATGCGGGCGCTGCCAGGTGGTCATCGGGAGCCGACCCGGCGTCGAGGCCCGTGCCGATCGTCTCTCCGAGCCCGGACCCACCGAGACCGAATATCAGGGCCGGCGACCGCTGGACGCCGGCCACCGACTGGGTTGTGCCGCCCGGATCGTGGACGACGTCGTAATCGATGTCCCCGCGGACAGCCAGGTCCATCGCCAGGTGGTCCGAAAGCGGGCCGGCGTGGCTGCCCTGCCGGTCGATCCCGTGGTCCGGCTTCACTACGTCGAGGTAGCGGAGCCCGACCTGGCCAGCCCGACCGGAGATCTGGAGCGTCTCCTCGTCGCTCTCGAAAACGAGTGGGGTCTGAGTGGACTGGTGGTGGACGCTCCGGTCCTGAGAGATCTCCAGACGACACTCCGAAGTGAGAACTGGGCCGTCACCGTGGCGGTGCGACATGCCAGGGATCTGATCGGGATCTGGCCCGGCTTCCGTGATCTCGCTCTCGGGGTGGCCTTCGATGTCGGCTCGACCACCATCGCCGGCCATCTCTGCGATCTCCTGACCGGGTCGGTTCTCGCCACGAGTGGTGTGATGAATCCACAGATCGGATTCGGTGAGGATCTGATGAGTCGCGTTTCGTACGTGATGATGAACGATGACGGTGCCACCCGGCTGACCGATGTGGTGCGAGGCGCCCTCGACGACTTACTCGGTGAGTTGGTCACCGAGGCGGGCGTCGATCGTGGTGATGTCCTCGAGCTGAGCGTTGTCGGCAACCCGATCATGCACCACCTGCTCCTCGGGCTCGATCCACGGGAGTTGGGCACAGCGCCGTTTGCGCTGGTCACCACGTCGGCCCTCGACACGCCCGCCGCTGACCTCGGGCTGCAGGTCCACCGCGGTGCCCGGGTCTATTCGCTTCCCTGCATCGCCGGCCATGTCGGTGCCGACGCCGCTGGGGTGGTCCTGTCCGAGGGGCCGCATCGTGGCGAGCGTCTGCAATTGCTCGTCGACGTGGGTACCAACGCCGAGCTGGTGCTGGGGAACCAAGACCGCCTCCTGGCCGCCTCGAGCCCGACCGGGCCCGCGTTCGAAGGAGCGCAGATCTCCTCCGGCCAACGAGCGGCGCCAGGGGCGATCGAGCGGGTTCGGGTGGATCGGGCGACCCTGGAGCCCCGTTTCTCCCTCATCGGCCAGGAGCCCTGGTCGGACGAGGCCGGCTTCGATTTTGGGGCGGTCACCGGGGTTTGCGGGTCCGGAATCATCGAGGCGATCGCCGAACTGCATCTGGCCGGGGTGATCGACACCGACGGCGTCATCCGCCAACCGGCCAATCCGTCGTCACGAGTGGTGGCTTCGGACCGCACGTTCTCTTACGTCTTGTGTGCCGAGCCACTCATAGAGGTGACGCAGAACGATGTGCGCGCTGTCCAGTTGGCCAAGGCCGCGCTTCACGCCGGGGCCCGGCTCCTGATGGACCACTATGGCGTCGATCAGGTCGACGAGATCAGGCTGGCGGGTGCCTTCGGGAGCCACATCGACCCGACTTACGCCATGGTTCTCGGGATGATCCCCGACTGCGATCTCGACCGGGTGTCCGCGGCCGGGAACGCCGCCGGAGTCGGGGCGATGATGGCCCTTCTGTCCGGTGTGGCACGCAACGAGATCGAGGGGGTCACCGAGCGGATCGAGAAGGTGGAGACCGCCGTGGAGCCCCGATTCCAGGAGCATTTCGTGGCTGCTCTGGCCATTCCCCACAAGACCGACCCCTACCCCCTCCTCTCCAAGGTGGTGGACATGCCGCCTCGACCCCAGCCGGGAGAGCGTCGGCGGAGACGCCCGGGATGAGCCACTCGTCATGGTCAGGGCCCCTTCCCGGCTCCTGTTCCATGATGTAGTCTGGTACCGCATCATGGAACAGACCAGCACGGGACGTCGGGGCGGTGGCCGCGCCGCCCGGCAGGCGGCGAGAACCGCCCGGGCCATCGAATCAGTGCCGTTCCTCACCCGAAAGCTGACCCCGGTCCAGGTGCTCGACGAGGAGGGGCTCTCCCTGATCGAAGCCAACGCCGATGTGCTCCTCGAAAGGGTCGGCATCGAGGTCGGCAACTTCCCCGAGGCGCTGGAGATCTTCCGCGAGGGTGGATGTGAGGTCACCGACACACGGGTCAGATTCCCTGCCGGGCTGGCCAGGAGTCTCATGGCAACTGCGCCAACGACCTTCACCCAGCACGCCCGCAACCCCGAGCACGACGTGGTGATCGGCGACCCCCATCTGGTCTTCGCCCCGGCCTACGGATCCCCCTTCGTCCGCGATCTGGACGGGGGTCGTCGCTACGCCACTCTCGCCGACTTCGAGAATTTCGCCCGAATGACTCACATGACCCCCGCCCTGCATCACGGCGGAGGCACCCTGTGTGAGCCAGTCGACCTGCCGGTCAACAAACGGCACTTCGACATGGTCCTGGCGCACATCAAGAACCACGACCGCGCGTTCATGGGGTCGGTCACCGCACCCGAGCGGGCGCAGGACACGGTCGACATGGTCAGGATCCTGTTCGGTGGCGACATCGACCAGGGGAAGACGGTCCTGTTGTCGCTGTGCAACGCCAACAGCCCGATGAGCTGGGACTACAACATGCTGGGCTCGGCCAAGGTCTACGCCGAGAACAACCAGGCCTGTCTCATCACTCCGTTCATCCTCTCCGGGGCGATGGCGCCGGTCACGGTGGCCGGGACCGCCACTCAGACACTTGCCGAGGCGATGGCCGGGATGGCGTTCTGCCAATTGGTGCGACCCGGTGCGCCCGTGGTGTTCGGATCTTTCGCCTCCTCGATTTCCATGCAATCGGGTGCTCCCACGTTCGGCACACCCGAGCCGGCGATGGTTCTTTTCGTGATGGCAGCCCTGGCCCGGCGACTTGGCGTCCCGTTCCGGAGCGGCGGGAATCTCACCGCGGCGAAGACCCCTGACTACCAGGCGGCCTATGAATCCGCCGCCACCTTTCTTCCCACCCTCCTCGCCGGGGTCAATTTCGTGCTGCATGCCGCGGGCTGGCTGGAGGGAGGGTTGGTGATGGGGTACGAGAAGTTCGTCCTCGACGCGGATCAGGCGTCGATGGCTGAGGCACTGATCGGTGGACTGGACCTCTCGGACAACGGTCAGGCCCTCGACGCACTCCTCGACAATCCCCCCGGACAGCATTTTCTGGGCAACGCCCACACCCTGGCCAACTTCGAGAAGGCCTTCTGGCGCAGCAGCACCGCGGACAACAACAGCTTCGAGCAATGGCTCGAAGCAGGATCTCAGGAAGCTGCCTCGAGGGCGCACACGATCTGGCGCAAGGTGCTGGACGAGTACGAGCCGCCGCCCCTGGACGAGGGCATCGAGGCGGAGTTGACCGACTGGGTGACTCAGCGCAAGGCCTCTTTCCCCGACTCGGATGTCTGAGCATGAGTGACGTCCTGGAGCGAGCCCTCCTCACCGGTGCCGACTTCGAGGTGATCCCTCTCCAGGGTGTGCTGGAGAAGGCCTCGTCAATCGTGCCGGGCTCGACGGTCTCCGTGACCGCCTCGCCCACCCGGGGGATGAGCCCCACTCTGGATCTAGCCATCGAACTACAGACCCGAGGGCTTCGGGCGGTGCCACATCTGTCGGCCAGGACCATCGAGAGCCGCCGCGAGCTGGCCTCGATCATCAAGCGTCTGGACGATGGAGGGGTGGGACAGGTCTTCGTCACCGGGGGCGATGGCCAGCCACACGGCGACTATTACGACGCGCTCTCGCTGCTCGAGGACATGGCGGCGGTCGGTCATCCGTTTCTCGAAGTCGGGATCACCGGGTATCCGGAGGGCCACCCTGTCATCCCGCCCGACCGTCTCCGCCAATCACTTCTCGAGAAGCAGACGTTCGCCACTTATGTCGTCACCCAGATGTGCTTCAGCCCGGAGACGATCATTGAATGGGCTACGTCCATTCGGGCGGATGGCGTGACGCTTCCGATAAAGGTTGGCGTGCCGGGTGCGGTCGATCCCACCCGCCTCCTCAGCATCGGAGCTCGAATCGGCGTGGGCGATTCGATGCGGTTCCTCGCCAAGAACCGCGGCTCGATCCTGGGGATGCTGCGTCCGGGCCGGTACCAGCCCGACAGGATCGTCGAACCGCTCGCTCGTCTCGGCGAAGGCCTCAGGATGACCGGCATCCATATCTTCACTTTCAACCAGGTCGAGCCCACCGTGGCCTGGCATCGCGACGCGCTGTCGAGAGTGACCTGATGGCCGTGCAGTCGATCGACCGCGCATTCCAGGTGCTCAAGGCGCTGGCGGTTGAGCCTTCGGGAGTGACCGAGCTCGCCTCGCGGGTTGGTCTGCCCAAGTCCACCGTGGCCAGGATGCTGTCGAGCCTCGAGGATCAGGGCGCGGTGACGAGGGGGCCGGACGGCACTTCCTATGCGATTGGCATCGGGCTGGTCGAGCTTGCCGGCGCTATCGATGCCACAGCTGCGCTCGCCACCGCGGTCCGCCCACATCTGGTCTGGCTGTCCGATCAGCTCGGTGAGGCCGCCGGCTTCAGCATCCCGACCGGATACGCCATCCAGTACATGGTGCAGGTGGAGAGCCCCAACCCCGTCCAGGTTCGTGACTACACCGGGCTGATGGTGCCCATGCACATCGGTCCCTCGGGTCTCTGTGTCATGGCGCAATGGCCGGCCGAGGAGGTCGATCGCTACTTGAGCCGGCCTTTGGAGGCCTACACGACCCACACGGTGGTCGATGCCGGCGGCATTCGGGACCGCCTTGAGGCTATCAGGGGCTCGGGCCATTGCTGGATCCATGAGGAGTTCGCCGAGGGGATCAATTCCGTGGCGGCTCCAGTGCTCGCCGACGGAAACCGCGTCCTCGGTGCCATCCACGTCCACGGCCCCGCCTACAGGTTTCCCGCTGAAGGGCGAGCCGACTCCATCGCATCGCTCGTGATGGACGCCGCGGCCCGCTTCTCCAGTCGCTCCGACACGGTGTGACGGACGCCGGATCTCCGGCACCCGGCTCCCCTAAGGTTGAACCACCGTTCAGGATTCGAGGAGGACATCGGTGGCCAACGAACGTCGCGAGATGCTGGAGAAGAGCACCACTCTCTATTTTGGGCCCTGGTACCGGAGATCACCCTTCTTCGAGTCGACCCTGGCCGCGGGTTGCACCTCCTACGACATCTACAACCACATGTACCTGCCCGCGTATTACGACGACCCCGACGTCGAGTACTGGGCGCTGGTCAATGGGGTCACGATGTGGGATGTGGGAGTGGAGCGAACGGTCGAAGTAAGCGGGAAGGATGCCGACCGTCTGATCGACTTCATCACCTGTCGGGACCTGACCAAGTGCGTCGTCGGCCAGGGGAAGTACATGCCGGTCATCGCCCCCGACGGCGGCATCGTGAACGACCCGGTCCTCCTCCATGTGGGCGAGAACCGTTGGTGGATGCAGCTGGCCGACTCAGATGCCGGGTTGTACGCCCTGGGCGTCGCCGCCGGTCGTTTCGATGCGGAGGTGACATTGCCGGACGTTCACCCGATGCAGGTCCAGGGACCATTGGCTGCCAAGACCCTGGAGAAGCTGGTCGGGGCCGGTATCTACGACATCAAGTACTACTGGCTCGGGGAGTTCGAGGTCGATGGGATCCAGGTCGTGATCAGCCGGACCGGTTGGACCGCTATCCCCGGCTTCGAGATCAATGTCCTCGACCGTGGAGACGGCGCTGCCCTCTGGGACGCAGTGGCGGCAGCCGGTGAGGAGTTCGATATCCGGCCGATCGCTCCTTGCGAGGCACGGCGCATCGAGGCCGGCATCTTCAACTACGGGTCGGACATGACTCTCGACGACACACCGTTCCACGTCAGTGGCATGGAGCGACTGGTCGAGCAACAGGATCAGGACTATCTGGGGAAGGAGGCGCTGGAGCGGCTCCGTGAGACCGGGGTGAATCGCAAGCTGGTCGGGATGATCCTCGAGGGCGATCAGCTCCGGGCCGAACTGTCGCAACCCTGGCCGGTGTTCTCGGGTGGTGTCGAGGTGGGCCGCGTCACCGACGCCGTCTGGTCGCCCGGGCTGGAGCAGAACATCGGGTACATGTGGGTTCCGATCGAGCTGTCGGATCCCGGGACACGGGTCGACATCGTGACCGAAGACGGGGAGGAGCTCACCGGGGCCGCCGCGAGCCTGCCTTTCGTCGACCCGCAGAAGAAGGTTCCGGCGCAGAGCCTCAGCGTCTGAGCAGATCGAGGATCTGCTCGATCACGAGGTCCGGCTGGTCCCAGATCACCATGTCGAGCCCTGACCCGTTTGCGATGACCGAGCGCGAGTCCGTCGAGAGCTCGGCGTAGAAGGCAAGGCCGTCCTGCCAATAGGCGTCCGCCTCGGCGGCCTCAGACCCGCCCCCTTCGACGAAGCCCGACGACAGAAACACCGCTTTCGGGTCCTGTTCGATCACCGTCAGCGGCACGTCTCCGACGCCATCGAGCGATTGAGAGATCTCGGCATCCAGATCGAGCCACGGTGGGTGGCCTGCCAGGTCCGGGAAGAGATCGTCGTAGAAGTCCTGGAACCCGACCGGCATGGGGTCGACCAGCACGATGCCGGCAATGTCGTCCCGCCCATCGGCGAAGAGTCGGGCCGCATGGACACCGTCGACCGCAGCGGCCAACACATAGGGCCCGGAGATTCCGCCCTGGTTCAAAGCCTGTTCGAGATCGGCAGCCTGCTGTTCCGGCGTGGTCTCACCCTGCACATAACCGTTGACGCAGACCACGTGGCCTTCGCCTGATAGCTCGGCCTGGATGACAGACCATGACCCATAGTCGATCCAGTCTGAAGGTTGCAGGATGATCGTTGCTCCACCAGCGTCGGCGGGTCCGGTGCAGAGCAGCCGGCGTGGGAATCGGTTCCAGTCGTCCGCAACGATGGGGCCCGACTCGATGAGATCAGCGTTGGTGTCGAGCCGAATCAGGGCTCCAGGGTGATAGAGAGACACCCATAGCGCGTCATCAGCGACCACCAGACCACCAGGTTTGCCCGGCAGCGGGTACCGGTGCTGCTCCCCGCTCGTCGGGTCGATCCGGATCAACACATGATCGCTGCTGGAAGTCACCCACAGGTAGCCGTCGAATTCGATCAGGTCGAGAAGTCCGAAGGTGAGACCCGCGAACGCTCCAAACTCGCCCGAAGCAGGGTCGTAGACATTCAGGTTGGTCCCCCAGGGATAGTCGCCATCCAGGAGGAAGAGACGGCCATCAGCCTCGGCAACCTGGCGAATTCCCGATCCGCTCATGGTCTCCAAGCCCCTTTCGGTTGGTATCACCAACTCTCCGATCTCCCCATTCTCCGAAAGACTGGAGATCAGGTCGGTGCTGGGGTCGTTGACCCAGAGATGGCCCAAACCCTCGCCGCCGATCAGCGTGCCGGGAAGGGTGGAAAGGATCTCACCCTCCGAGGAGATCTCGATCACTTGATCCTCACCCTTGCCCACCCAGAGGCTGTTCCCGAACCAGTTCGACCACCCGGGCAGTCCGCCGATTGGGATGACCAGATCGACGGCACCTGCCTCAGGATCGAAGCGAAGCACCTTTCCCCCGTCGTCAGGACTGATCAGCCAGAGCCGGCCGCCCCCGACTACCACGCCCTCGACGCGGGCGCTGATCGGATAGGTCGCCTCGATCTCTCCTGACTCGGCAGAGACCTCCTGGAGAACGTTTTGCAGAGTGGTCAGCACCCAGATCGTGTCGCGTTCGGCGTCCATCGCCTGAAGACCGCCTGACGCCAGCGGAACTGCCGCTTGAACGCCAGGATGTGCATCGAGGCCATCGAGATCCGGGGCGAAGACCGACGGGGGGGTGTCGCGAAGCGCTACAGGGACGGCGATGGCGATAACCGCCGCAAATGAGGCGACGGCGATCAGCCACGGCTTCCTGGTCCTGGCGGCTGCTGGCGTCAACGGAGGGGAGAGGCCGATGCGCTCATCGACCTTGGCCCGCAGGCGCGTCTTGTCGGAGTCCAGGTCCCGGGCCGGGTCGGCGCGCTCCATCAACTCCATCATGTCGAGGCCTCCTTGGGTGAGACTTGCGAGGATCCGGGACCGAGCCGATCGAGTCGAGTCCTCAATCGAGCCCGTGCCCGATGCAACCGTTGGTCGACCGCGTTCTCCTTGATCCCCAGCACGGTGGCGATCTCGGTTCTGTTCAAGCCGTCCCAGGACGAGAGCCTGAGTAGCTCCTGGTCGGGCCGGCTCAGGTGATCGAGAGCTGCGAGCAGGTCATCGAAGTCGCTGTCCGAGTTGGTCCCTGGTTCCTGGAGTGTGGTCTGCTGCAAACGCGCGGACAGTCTCTTTCGACGCTGACGGCTTCGATACTGCCCTCCCACCACTCGATGGGCGACTCCGAAGAGCCATGCCTTCCTGGCATCACCCTCGGGCATGTCTTCGATGCGGCGCCAGGCAACAGCGAAGACATCGGCGGCGGCATCTTCTGCATCGGTAGGCCCGAGACGGCGGGCGCAATACCGGAAGATCGCGTTGTAGCTGGAGTCGAACAGGAGATCGAAGCGAGCGCTTGGGTTCTCGGTCAGCTCGATGGAACTACGGTCGGACACATCTGCCTTTCTGGCATGTTATGTGCCCGGGTGAGCCATCCTGCTTACACCTGTCCTGGCTGACCCTCCACGGGCGTGAGACGGATGATCGGGATGTGGCGATCGGTCTTTTCGAGGTAGGACCCGTATCCGGGAGCCAGCGACACGATCCGGTCCCATGCCATCTGGTACTCACCCGCCTCGACCGAATCCGCCCGCACCCTGGTCTTTTGCTTGTCGACCGTCGCCCATGCCTGGTCCGGATTTGCGACGAGGTTGTGACACCAGCCCGGGTGCCGGGCCGCGCCCCCGTTGGAACCGACCACGAGCCAGGCTCCGGGATGCTCCGTGTCGTCGAACCGACCGAGCAACGCCTGTCTCAGCTTCCCGCTCTTGGCTCCCACAGTCGTCAGCAATACGAGCGGCTGGCCTTGCATCTTCATGCGATCGCCCATCAAGTTGAAGAGGAGATTGCCTAGACCGGACCCGGCCTTCATCAAGGTCTTGGCGAAACCGGGTATCTCGGTGCCCCGGGTCCCTCTTGGAGCGAGTGTCACCGCCATGCGGGCGAGCCTATCCGACCGGGATCCCAGCCCACATAGCATCCCGGCATGAGCGATCGAGATGCAGTGTTGGTCACCGGGGCGCGCGGTTTCATCGGCGCCTGGGTGGTCAAGACTCTCCTCGCCGCGAAGCGGAACGTGGTGGCCCTCGATCAGGACCCTGATCGATCGCGTCTGACGCAGGTCCTGGAGGGCGATGACACAGACCTCGTCACCGAGCGATCGGGGGACATCACCCTTCCCGAGACGATGAGGCGGGTGCTCGCGGATCATCCAATTGGTGCCGTCATCCATCTCGCTGCCCTCCAGGTGCCGGCATGTGCCGCCGACCCGTCTCTGGGGGCTCTGGTGAATGTGGTCGGGACCACGAATGTGCTGGTCGCTGCCCGTGACGCCGGACTCCGTTCTCCGGTGGTGTTTGCCAGTTCGGTCGCAGCCCTG
>JALDXP010000051.1:0-12411 GCA_032154885.1 Actinomycetota bacterium | reverse complement strand
CGCCTCGAAGGGCCTGAAGGACCGAGTCGCCGAGTAAGCGCCCTCAACCGGGATTCAATGGGCCCCGTCGTATGACGGGGCCCATTACTTGCTCGGCATGAACCTCGACTTCTGGCGTCCACCAGTAGCCATCGCCCATAGGGGCAGCCGCCTCCTCTGGCCAGAGAACACGATGGAGGCTTTCGCAGGCGCTGTTGGGCTCGGCTATCGCCACCTGGAGACGGATCTGAGGGTCACTGAGGACGGTGTCCTCGTCTGCCTCCATGACCCCACGGTGGACCGCACCACCGACGGTTCAGGTCCCGTGGCAGAGCTCAGCTTCGACGAGCTTGCGTCTCTCGACGCCGGCTATCGGCACGTGGGAGTCGAGGGCCGAACCTTCCGGGACCGAGGGATCCGGGTACCCACCCTCGAGGAGGCCGTGCTCGCCTACCCGGAGGTCTCCTTTGTCGTCGACCTGAAGACTGAAAACCTCGTGAAGCCACTCCACGATTTGATCGAGCGTCTCAGGCTCCATGAGCGGCTCATCGTTGGCTCGTTCTCCGATCGGCGACTCCAGGAGTTCCGGGAGGCGTCGGCCGGCCGGGTCGCCACGTCCACTGGTGCGACCCTGGCCCGGTCCTGGCTCGTGGCATCGAGGGTCGGGAGGGGAGTCGTGGGCGAGGCAACGGCGCTGCAGCTTCCCCGCCATTCCAGAGGGCTTCGTGTAATTGATCGAAAATTGATCGAATCGGCGCACGCCCACGGTCTTCAGGTGCACGTCTGGACCGTCAACAACCGATCCGAGATGGCCGAGCTGCTCGATCTCGGAGTCGACGGGATCATCACCGACCGGCCCGACGTGCTCAAGGAGGTGCTGGCGGACCGGGGGCAGTGGGGCTGACACGGGGAAGGGTGGTGCCCCAGGGTGGCAGGTACCATCGCAACTCATGATCAGACTGGCCGCCATCCTCCTGTTCGCGGTCGAGGTGGGATCCGGTTTCGGCGTTGCGACGGCCACGGTCGTCTCGATGACCGACGAGTCCATGATCATTGAAATTCGAGTCGAGGTGGAGACTTCGGCCGATTCGGTTGTCGTCCATCTAGCCCTGCCAGACGAGGACCCGATCACTCTGCCGATGCTCGAGCGCGACGACGGGGCTTACGGCGTCACCACCGAGGTGAAGCCGGCCAACTACATCGTGATGTTCGAAGCGATCGGCGACCCGGGTGCGGAGTCGGATCAGGTCTCTCTCACGGATCTCGGGGTTGACTTGAGCTCGAGCTCGGGCACGACCACGACTACCGAGAACGAGGAGTTGAGCGCCGGCACGCAGCAGTGGCTATGGCTCGGCGTGGCTCTCGGGGCAGCATCGCTGTCGGCTCTGGCCTTCTGGGTCCTCGGTGGCCGCGACCGGGATGAAAGGTCAGACGAGCCGGAAGACGAAGCGCAAGCAGATCAGCCCGAATCGGCCCCACCCGGAGAGGAGCCGTCCCACGTTCCCTGAGCGGGCCGACGACCAGGTCATACGTGATGCCCTGCCGTCCGACGCCGCTGGAGTGGCGCGGGTCAACGTCGCCAGCTGGCGGCAGGCCTACCCGGGCCTCATCGACCAGGCATTCCTCGACTCGCTGGATGTCGAGGGCCGCACCGAGACCTGGAACCGAATCCTTCGTCAAACCAGGGGGCGCGTTCTAGTGGTCGAGGACGATGGCGTAGTCGGCGGTTTCTGTGCGGTCGGCCCCTCCACAGAGGAAGACTGGGGCGAGGTCTATGCCATCTACCTCGACCCTGAGCATTGGGGCCAGGGGATGGGGCGCGATCTTCTCGCGGCGGGAGAGAAGGCGCTGTTCGACGACGGCTACTGGCAAGCCTTGCTCTGGGTGCTCGACGGGAACACCCGGGCCCGAGCCTTCTACGAACGCCAGGGATGGGCGCTGGGCAAACCGATCCGTATCGAGAACATCGGGGGCGCCGACGTCAACGAGGTTCGATACGAGAAGCCTCTAGGCCCGGTCTGACGAGATCCAAGTCACCGGGAACCGTCACTTTCAGATTGCCTGGCTCGCCGGGGACGCCCTCGATGGCGACGTCAGCGAATCGGCGGACGATGGCTGCGGTGTCCTGGGCTTGGTATCCGATGGCTGTGGCTGCGGCGTAGGCGGCCAGTAGTGGCTCGCCCCGGAACACCTGGGGTGTTTGGGCGATGGCCGGGTTCTCGACCAGCGCGAGGTCAGATCGCGTGACGATCGGGCCCGACGCCGGCACCACCGGGACGGCCCCGCCCACCCGGGCAGCAGTCTCGAAAAGGGTCTCGATCAAATCTGCCGTGACCATCGGACGCGCCCCGTCGTGGATGCCGACTAGTCGGGTGGGTTCGCCGATGGCCTCGAGCCCGGCCAGCTCGGAAGCAGTGCGGCTCGGGCCTCCCGCTACCAGGTCGGCGCCCGGGACCAGTTTTGCCAGGACCGGCATTTGGTCGGTCCGGCATACGAGGATGCAGCGATCCACATGGTCGATGACGGCAGCCACGGTGTGGGCCACCAAGGGACTTCCCGCCACCACCGTCAGCATCTTGTCCTCTCCGAATCGGACGCTGCTTCCGGCGGCAACAACGATCATCACTCGATCGATCACGGCTCGAGGGTACTTTTCGCCGATGATCGACCTTCAGACCATGCGCCGGATGGCGACGGCTCGCCCGGTGGTCGTAGTGGATCACAACGGCGAGCCGATGGACCGTCCGGGGCTTCCTGACGAGCTACCCGTCCCGGGATTGCTGGTCTCGACGGTCAACGAGGCGGTCAAGCAAGTCGACACGGGGAGTCTGATCGCAGATCTCGACCGTGATTCTCTTTGGGCCGTGGCGGGGTTCGCACTCGACGTGACCGTTCTCGATGCCCTCGGCGAGGGCACGTATTCCGCCGCGGACCTGATTGGGGCGGTGACCGCGGCGGGCTTCGACTGGATGCCAACCATCTTGTAGGGCACCCCGGGGCGGTATACGTTCGAGGTCATGGTGGGGATGGGGAGATCTCCGGGCCGGCTCGGCGTGCTGGCGGTGGCTTCACCGGATCCGGTGCTCTCGTTGCTGTCGGCCCTGGGTCTGGCTCAGGTCGCAGGGAGCGCCCTTGTCATCGACATGTGCCGCGATCTGGCGCTTCAAAGTGGACGGACCCTCTCGGACCTCGCCGCGGAAGGCCCTTCCTTGTCCGAGCTCGGCCCTGGCCGGTCCGGGGTGGCCCTTTTGTCATCCGGTCCGATCGAGCCAGTCGATGCGTTGCCCCTCATCGACACTCTGGCCCAGGGGTGGCCCGCGGTAGTGATCCGGTGCGCAAGCGGTGGGTGGCCCGGTCCAACCGTCCCGGTCCGGCCACTCTTTCCGGGTCTTCTCAGATCGGTCGAGGAAAGCCCGGCCGTATGGCAGCCGACGACACCGGGAACAAGGCCGAGCGGCCCCGGACCGGTGCTCCCCCGAATCAGCGGGTCTCTGTCACGGCGCCTCCTATCGGGCAAGTCGGCGACCAAGTCCCGTTGGGTGCGTGCGTGGGCACGGGTCTGGGAGATGCCGTGGGCGTGATCGACAAGGTCATCAGCGACATCGCTGCCGGAGCGGTTCCGCTACGTCGTTCCGAGGTGACCGCCGAGGCGCAGCGTCTCCTCTCAGTCGCCTCCCCCCTTCACGCAGCTCGGCTGGCCGGGAGCATCGCCGATCGGGTCTTGGGCCTCGGGCCCTTGGAGCCGCTTCTGGCAGACCCGAAGGTCACCGACATCCTGGTCAACGGGCCCGATGAAATCTGGGTGGACCGGGGTGGTTTGTTGACCCGGGTCGACGGACGATTCGCCGGAGAAGCCGACCTGTACGCAGCTGTGGAGCGGGTCATTGCCCCGCTCGGACTGAGAGTCGATAGGTCCTCGCCAATGGTGGACGGGCGTCTTGTCGACGGGAGCCGGATCCACGTCGTGGTACCGCCGGCCGCCGTCGACGGCCCAATCGTCGCCATCCGACGCTTCACCCAGGCGGTGAGCTCGCTCGGAGAGCTGGTGACGGTGGGAACGGCGACGCGGGAGCAGGTCGAGCTGCTTTCGAAGGCCGTTGCTGAACGACAGAGCGTGATCGTGTCCGGGGGAACCGGCGCAGGCAAGACCACGCTCCTCGATCTTCTCGCCGGCCTGATCCCAGCCGAGGAGAGAGTCGTGACGATCGAAGATGCCGCCGAGCTCCGCATCCCGGGCCATCGGGTGCGTCTCGAGGCCCACCCACCGAACCCGGAGGGGATCGGCGAGATCACGATCCGCCATCTGCTCCGATCTGCACTCCGACTTCGCCCCGACCGCATCATCGTTGGAGAGGTGAGGGGCCCTGAGGCTCTGGACCTCATTTGGGCGCTCAACACCGGTCATCGAGGCTCGATGTCGACTCTGCACGCCAACAGCCCGGAGGAGGCGCTGTGGAGGCTGGAGACGCTCGCTCTGTCAGGCGGAGACACGTCCGAGCTTGCAGTCCGACGCCAGCTCCACGCCGCGATCGACCTCGTTGTGCAGATGGAGCGGGACGATGGCAGCCGTCTCATCACCGACATCGCACGCGTCGGGTATGACGGCATCGAGGGCAGTCTGTGACCTGGTCACTCATCGCCATCGCCGTTGGTGCCGGGGTCGACTGGCGGCGTCTGGCGCTTCTCTTGCTGGTCATCACCGCTCCGCTCCCGATGGCCATTCTCCTAGCTATTCATTGGTGGCGGGCGCGTCCCGGCCTTTCCATGCGCGCGAGTCGGTTCTGCGAGGCGGTGTCGGGCGAGCTCCGTGCCGGCGCCTCACTCCGTGCCTCTTTGGAGACAGCTGCGGTCTCGGTGGAAGCGATGGAGCTTGCCCGCTGCTGTCGGATTGGCGCACCTATGGATCAGGTCGCCCGTGCGGCGCAGGAGGAGTTCAGCGAGATCGGACCCGAGCTCGGGACGCTTCTGGCTCGCGTCGACGGGCTCGGCGTGTCGCCGGCGGCCCTATTCGACGAGATCGGTGCCCTCGCCTTGGCCCAGGTGGAGGTCGCCCACGAGGTTTCTGTCGCCTCGGCACCAGCGAGGGCGACCGGCGCAGTGTTGCTCGTGGCGCCCATCCTCGGATTTGGCTGGGCGCTCGCGCAGGGCGGTCTCGAAAGTCTCTTCCGCCATCCGGCTCAAAGGGCAGCCGCCCTGGTGGGCATGGCCCTCGTGGTCGCCGGCGTCGGCCTGTCGGTGCTCATCGTGAGGAGAGCACGATGACAGCTGTTGTGTCGGGCTCCATCGGGCTGGTGGTGGCCGGCTTGCCCGGCGCTGTGCTCGGCATTTGCCTGTCTGCCTGTTTCGCCCTTCGGCAACGGCGCAGAAAAGACCCATCTCTCCTCCGACCGGTCTTGATCGTCCTCCTCATCGAGCTCCGATCAGGCCGCTCGGTGCTCGGGGCGCTCCAAACAGTCGGAGCCGCGTTTCCCGCTCAAGCCGAGATGACACTGGCGGCCCGAGTGGCCACCATCTCCGGTCTGAGTCAGGCCGCCCTGCTCATGACCGGCGAGATGAAGGCAGTCCTGTCTCAATTGGCTCGTGCCCAGAAGTCGGGCGCCGCCCTGGGCGACACAGTTCGGTCGATGATCGAAGCAGACATCGCCGCCGACAAGGCGAGTCGTGTGGCCCGATCCCGCTCTCTACCGGTGCGACTGCTGCTTCCGATCACGCTGTTGCTCCTGCCAGGTCTCGTCCTCCTTCTCTATGCGCCTTCGATGCTCCGGCTCTTCGAGGACCTGTCGGGGCCCCTCACATGAAATTCACACAGACATGAGATCCGCACTTCTCCCCGCACCGGTCGGAAACCGGACGACAAGGAGAGGAAATGGCACGGATGTTGGCTTGGCTTGCTACTCGCGACGAGCGGGGGCAGGGAACGGTCGAGTACTTCTTGGTGATCCTCGCCGCCACCGCACTGGCCGTGATCGCCCTGAAATGGCTGCAGTCGGGCAGTGGGGGTGGTCTGTTGGGGAGCCTGTTCGGAAAGGTGATCGACTGGGTGGCGGGAAAATTCTGAGAGGAGATCGCGGCTCGGTGACTGTCGAGTTGTTCCTCATCCTTCCTATCGCGATTCTCGTCTTGGTGGCATCGCTCCAGCTGATCGGTGTTGCCAGGGCGCGGATCGAGTTGCAGGGTGCAGTGCGAGAGGGGGTTCGTGTGGCTGCGACGACACCCGACCCGGGCCGTGCGGTAGAGGCGGTGCTGGCGGCCTTGAGCCCAGAGATGCGTGAGGTGGCCCGGGTGTCGGTCGAGAGACCGTCCAGGGTCGGCGCCGTGGCCACTGTCACCGTCTCGATGCGGCACGTGCTCGGCCGGCCGTTCCCCAGAAGCATCGGGGTCGAGCTGTCGGCGAGGGCAACGATGCGAGTCGAGAGATGAGGGGCGAGAGGGGCGCGGGGACGATCCTGATGATCGGGCTCTGCGCCCTGATCGCCACCATCGGGATAGGCACGACGGCATTGGGCATTCTGTTCGACGCACGCGAGAAGGCGGCCACCGCCGCAGAAGCCGCCGCCCTCGCCGCCGCAGTCGCCACCTATCCACCGGCCGGTGCGAAGGCTCCCGACGACCTCGCAGCCGAATTCGCATCCCGTAACGGGACGCGAATGGTGAGCTGCTGGTGCCCCGTCGACCCCACGCTTCGATCGCGAGTTGTCGCGGTCACGGTTGCAATGAGGGCGAATGTGCCGCTCTTCGGCGAGGTCCTCGTGGGCAAGACTGCTCGGGCGGAGTTCGAACCGCTGGCCTGGCTTGGCCGATGACGAGCATTTTTCGTTAGGTTCGTGCCGGCATGTCCGCCAACGTGCAAATGGTCAATCTGTTCATCGAGACCCTCGAAGGCCGTGACTGGGAGGGCTGGGCCGCCCTCCTTCATCCGGAGGTCGTGTACGAGATCCCCCAGTCGAGGGAGCGGATCAGAGGTCGTGACCGCTACCTCCGGTTCAATCAGGAGTATCCCGGTGATTGGCATCTCCGACTCAAAGTCGCCATCGCTGACAACGAGCACGGCGTCGCGTGGTTCGCATGGGAGTTAGCGGGCGCCGAGCCTGCCGACGGGATGGCGTTCTTCGCCTTTTCAGATGGGCTGATCACCTCGGTTACCGACTTCTGGCCCGAGCCCTATGAGCCTCCCCCAGGACGCGAACATCTCGTTGAGCGTTGGTGACGATGGCAGGCGGGCCTACCCGAGCGACTGTCGCCCTCGACAAAGCCGCCACTGCCTACCAGGTTCTTCGGTACGACGTCTCCGAGAAGGTGGGGGAGGGCTACGGGAAGGCCGTGGCAGCGGCGATCGGGATGGGCGCGGCCAGAGTCTTCAAGACTCTCGTTGCTGTGGTGGACGATGAGCCGGTGATTGCTGTGATCCCGGTTGATCGACGTCTGTCCACGAAGAAACTGGCCGCCGCCATTGGCGGCAAGCATGGCTCGCTGGCTCCACCGGCGGTGGCCGAGCGAGAGACCGGCTATGTGACCGGTGGGATCAGCCCCTTCGGACAGCGGAAGCGCCATCGACTGATCCTCGATTCCTCGGCGCTGGAGCACGACACGATTGCCGTGTCAGGAGGGCGGCGAGGGCTTCAACTCGAGGTCCCTCCGACCAGCATCCTCGACCTCACAGACGGGTCTATCGCTGTCATCGTCGACGACTGAGGGTCGGGATCTAGGCTGCGGCTCGTGGCCACACGTCTCGAAGTCCTGCGAATGCTGGCCGAGCTGGCCAAGCTCACGGCGCTGGACGAGGGCAGCCCCCAGGCGTTCCGGGTCCGGGCCTATGAGAACGCGCTTCATGGGATCGAGGGATATCAGGGCGAGCTGACCGGTCTCGGCAAGAAGGAGCTGACCGAGATCAAGGGAGTGGGTGGCTCCACTGCAGACAAGATCCTCGAGTTCATGTCCACCGGCTCGGTAGCCAAGCTGGCGGTCCTCCGGGAGAAATACCCTCCGGCGTTCGTCGAGCTCACCAAGATCCCCGGTCTCGGCCCCAAGACGCTGAAGGTGATTCGGGCCGAGCTCGGCGTCGAGGACATCGACGGTCTGAGAAAGGCCATCGCCGCTGAGCAGCTGCGTGACCTGCCCGGTCTGGGCAAGACCTCCGAGGAGAAGATCGGCAAGGCGATCGAGCGACTGGGTCTGCATGGAAAGGACCGGCGGACGCCGTTGGTCGAGGCGCTGCCACTGGCCCGGTCACTTGCCGCGCGGATCGCCGCCGTCGAAGGCGTCGACGCAGCCGTTCCGTGTGGCTCGATACGCCGATTCTCGGACACGGTCGGGGATATCGACATCGTTGTCGCGACCACCGACCCAACGGCCGTCTCGGAGTTCGTCGTCGCCCTGCCCGAGGCCGCCGAGGTGATCGGGTCCGGCGGGACCAAAACCTCGTTTCTGACCCGGGAAGGAATGCAGGTCGATGTCCGCACCGTGGAGCCCGGTCAGCTGGGCTCTGCCCTTCTCTATTTCACGGGCTCCAAGTCTCACAACATCGCGTTGCGTCAGCGAGCCATCGATCGAGGGTGGTTGCTCAGCGAGTACGGGCTCTTCGAGGATGGGAAGTTGATCGCTGCCGAGACCGAGGATGACATCTACAAGGCTCTTGAGATGGACGCGGTACCCCCGCCAATGCGGGAGGGAACCGGTGAGGTGGAAGCCGCGGCAGACGGCAAACTGCCAGAGCTCATCGACCTGTCCCGGATCAAAGGTGACCTGCACTATCACTCCGATCGATCGGGTGATGGCCGCTCCACGCTCGAAGAGATGATCGAGGCGGCGATCGCCCGCGGCTACGAGTACGTTGCGTTCACCGATCATGGGGAGGACCTGGCGATCAATGGGTCGCCCCGGGATGTGATGCTCGAGCACCGCGATCGCATCCGGGAGCTTCAGTCCGAATACCCCGACATTCGCCTGCTGTTTGGCTGCGAGCTCAACATCGGCCCGGATGGGGATCTCGACTACGACTCCGCGTTTCGCCTCGAATTCGACTATTGCGTCGCCTCGATTCACTCCCATTTCGACCTCTCGCAGGATCGTCAGACAGCCCGGATCCTCGGCGCCCTCCACGATCCGGCGGTCAACGCCATCGGTCATCTCAGCGGCCGCTACGTGGGCCGGCGCCCGGGCGTCGAGCTGGACATCGACATGGTGTTGGAGGCACTCGAGGTGACCGGGGTGGCCCTCGAGATCAACGGGGCCCTGGATCGCCTCGATGCCACCGCCGAGGTGGTGCGCCGGGCGATGTCCCGTGGTGTGGACTTCGTCATCGACACCGACTCGCATCACACGAGTGACCTGGTTCGGATGGGCTATGGCGTCACCTACGCCCAAAGAGGATGGGTGACGACCGACCGGGTGGTCAACGCCAAGCCCTTGAACGACTTTCTCGAGTGGGTCGCTCGAAGGCGCTGACGCGTAGGTTCCCGGCGATGGCCAAGAAATACGAAGTTACCCGGAACGTGAATCGGCTCATGTCGTGGGCCGCCCGTCGGGGTATGGGGAAGACCCAGCTGATGACCACCACCGGACGAAAGAGCGGAGAGAGGCGCGAAGTCCCGGTCAGCCCCCTGGAACTCGATGGCGTCGAGTACGTCGTCTCGCCGTATGGCGAGGTGTCCTGGGTGCACAACGTCCGGGCCAACTCATCAGTGACCCTTCGCCACGGATCCAAGGAGCGCCAGGTTCGCCTCGAGGAGATCACCGGCCCGACTGCTGCCTCGGCTGCAGCTGCCTATTACCAGAGGGAGAGCTACGCCCGGCCCTACATGGACGTCCCGGAGAATCCGACTGAGGCCGACTTCGTTGCTAAGGCGGCGCTTTTCCCGGTGTTCAGAGTCGACCACTGAACCCGGCGCACCGGCGATCCTTGTAATTCACCGCCAGGAGCGGGAAGCTGTGGTCCTTGGCGACGACCGCTAGACAGACCGATCGAGTGTCAACCTACGTCCTCGACACCTGTGTGCTCCTCGCCGACCCCCAGTCACCCCTCCGATTCGATGAACACGACGTGGTCCTGCCACTCGTGGTGGTCGAGGAGTTGGATCGGAAGAAGACCCGCATGGACGAGGTGGGAGCCAACGCCAGGGCTGCCATCCGTCTGCTCGAAGAGCTCGGGGCGTCCCGGTCCGGCGGCTTGCGGGAGGCTGTTGAGCTCCCCGGAGGCGGCTCACTCAGGATCGAGCTCAACGGCGTTGTCTCCGAGCGTCTGCCCGCCGTGCTCGACCCCCATACCCCGGATCACCGCATCCTCGCCACCTGCCTGAACCTCCACGAGCAGTCGCCGGCGGTTCTCGTCACCAAGGACGCCTCCCTTCGCATCAAAGGGGCACAGCTCGGCGTTCCGGTTCAGGACTACCGCGCCGACACGGTGCCGGTGGAACAGCTCCAGTCGGGACTCGTCGAGCACCCCACCGACGGAGACACCATCGATCGGCTGTTCGACGAGGGGAAGATCACCCTCGACGGCATCGAAGCAATGGTCAACCAGTTCGTGCTCCTCAGGTCCGGGGCTTCGCGCTCCGCGCTCGCTCGCGTCATCCAGGCCGAGCCCACAGTGGTCGTTGAGCGAGTTCCCACCCATGTGAGAGCCTTCGGTGTGGAGCCCAAGAACGTGCGGCAGACAGTGGCGCTCCATCAGCTGCTCGATCCCGACATCGCCGCCGTGTCGCTGATGGGCATGGCGGGCACCGGGAAGACATTCCTGGCCCTGGCCGCGGCGCTCGAGCAGGTCATCGAGCAGGGCAGATACAGGAGAGTTTCGGTCTACCGTCCCTTGGTCGCCGTGGGCCGTCAAGAAATCGGGTACCTACCCGGGGATCTCAACGAGAAGCTCGCGCCATGGATGGCTGCGGTCCACGACAACCTCTTTGCCCTCTTCTCCGACGCCGGGGTCGACGGCGCGAAGCATGCCATCGAGGAGCTGATCGACCGCGGTGAGCTGGAGATGGCTGCGGTCACCTATCTCCGAGGGCGCTCGATCACCGGCGAATTCGTCATCATCGACGAGGCGCAGAACCTGGAGCTGCCCACTCTCAAGGTGATACTGACCCGGATGTCGCGTGACTCGAAGGTGGTCTTCTGCGGCGACCTGACCCAGGTCGACAACCCTTACATCTCGCCGTTCGGGGGCATGGCTGCCCTCATCGAGAAGTTCAAGGGGTCGGCCCTGTTCGGCCACGTCACACTGGAGAAGACGGTGCGGTCCCCGCTGGCCGAGATGGCCGCCACCGTGCTCTGACCGATGTCGGCGAAATCCATCCTGCGACGGGGCAGGGCGGTGCTGAAGACTCTCCCTTACCGTGGTTTCGGAAGGTCTTGCCCGGTATGCGGACGCTCGTCACGACGGTTCCGTCCCTACGGGAATCCACCCCGCGATGAGGCTCAATGCATCCACTGTGGGTCGCTCGAGCGGCATCGGTTCGTTTGGCTGCTCTTGAACAATGAAACCAACCTCTTCGATGATGGAGCGAAGCGTGTCTTGCATTTTGCGCCGGAGCCCTGTCTGGAGCCTCGCTTTCGCCAGCGTCTGGGGGACGGTTATCGAACCGCAGACCTCGACCGAGAGGATGTCGACTTGCGACTGGACATGTCCGACCTCGAGCTCTCGGACGAGTCCTTCGATGTCATCATCTGCAGCCATGTCCTCGAGCATGTCCCCGACGATCGTCGGGCGATGGAGGAGCTCCACCGAATCCTTGCGGCCGACGGTTGGGCACTGGTGGTCGTGCCCGTGACCAGGGCTAGGACCGTCGAAGACCCGAGCATCACTGATCCCGATGAGAGGCTCCGTGTCTTCGGTCAACGGGACCATGTCAGGAGGTATGGGCCTGACATCGCAGATCGCCTGACGAGTGTGGGGTTTGAGGTGATCATCCACCGTGCTTCAGATTTCCACTCCGAGAGCGACATTTCGCGAATGGGGCTTCGGCCGGCCTCACGACCGGTGTTCACCATCGCCAAGTGAGGCGACTGAAGGCTGCTATTTGCCGACGCGATCCCGCCGCGCCGCCAGAAGCTCTGCTGCCCGCTCGATGCTGATGGTCTCCGGAGAGTCGCCCTGGCGCAGGGAGGCATTGACCTCCCCGTCGGTGACGTAGGGCCCGTAGCGGCCGTTTCGGACTGTGACCGTCTTCCCGCTGACCGGGTCGGGCCCGAGCTCTTTCAGGGGCTCGGCCGACCGCTGACCTCTCCGGCGTGGTGGCTCGGCAAGAAGCTTGAGGGCATCGTCGACGGTGAGCGTGAACAGTTGCTCCTCGCTCTCCAGACTGCGACGGTCGGACCCTCGCTGGATGTAGGGCCCATATCGCCCATTGAGGGCAACGATGTCCACACCCTCCGGGTCGGGGCCGACGGTGCGGGGTAGGGCGAGGAGTTGAAGCGCTGTGTCCATCGAAAGCTCGT
>JALDXP010000050.1:0-12412 GCA_032154885.1 Actinomycetota bacterium | reverse complement strand
TCCTATTCCGTCAAACTCCGAAATGACTTGACAGGGATGTCATGTTGGCATTATGGTGATGTCATAGTGACATCGACATGATGTCGAAGATTGAGGAGTCAGAGATGTTCATTCAAACCCCCGATGAGCTGGAGCGGACGTTGGGCCAGAGAATCAGGCAGGTCTTGAGGAAGAAGGATCGAGCACCGATCGATCCACCAACCCGAACCATTGTCAACGCCGCCCGCTGGACCCACCCGACATAGGATTCGGCGATGCAGTTGACGCAAACGGCCAACGTGATGGAGGCGGCGGTGCAGGCCCAGTTGAGATTGGCGGGCCCCGAGCTCGCCGCTCTCGGATCCGAGCTGCTCGATGTCCTACGTCCAGCTATCAGGTTGACACTGATGGAGGTCGTGGAGATGGCCGCCCAGGAGGTCAACGGGCAGCTCGCCGGTCAGCGCGTCGAGATCCAGCTGGTCGACGGCGATCCCGAGCTGACGGTGCGTCCCGACCCGTCTGCCGTCCCTCCCCCTCCGCCCCCTTCCGGTGAGCCCATCGATGCCGAGGCCCGGATCACGCTTCGACTCCCCGGATATCTCAAGGACCTGATCGCCGAGGCCGCCGAAGGCGCCGGCGATTCGGTCAACACCTTCGTGGTCGAGGCCCTCCGCACCAAGGCCTACGAGAAGAGCCCATCGAGCAGCGTGAGACGGACGATCGATCTGTGATCGACCGTGAGCTCACGGTCGACGACACCCCAACCGTGAGGATCACGATCAGGTCGGGCCGTGTCAACGTAGAGCCAGGCAGGCCGGGTTTGGTCCGGTTCAAAGTCGACACCAATGACCCGACGTTCGAGATCCGCCAGGCTGCCGACGCCATCGTTGCCTCGGGCGATCGCGGGGGCCGGGTATTCGTGACGGTCAGTGTGCCCCCTATGACCGATATGGAGATTGGCACGGCCAGTGGAGACGTCGACATAGATCCTCAGCTGGGCCGACTCGATGTGACCACGGTCAGCGGCGAAGTCGAATTCGCGACGGTCGAGAGGCTCCAGGCCAGAACCACGAGTGGCGGAATACGCGGCAAGCGCGTTAACGGAGAGGCCACGTGTATGACGACTTCAGGGGATATCAAGGTTTCGCAGATCGTCGATCGCGCCGACTTCTCGACACGATCGGGATCGATCGTGATTGTTGACTGCGCCGGGACCGTCTCTTGTGCGACGCTGTCGGGCAACATCCGGATCGAGGAACTGAGCGGGCCCACAGCAAGGATCAAGTCGATGTCGGGCGGGGTCCGGTTGGGGTTGCCTCCCAGAACCCGCCTCGAGCTCGACGCAAACACCTTGTCCGGCAGGGTGACCTTGCCCACCGCCAACCCGAGCCCGGAGCCGCCCGAGCGTGAAGTGAGCGTGAAAGTTCGACTGGTCTCCGGGAACCTGAAGATCGAACGCACGTAATACGCAGAACGTATTACGTAGAACGCTTAGCCGGCGTCGGTGGCCGGGCGGGTAGAGCGGCGGATCTTGCGGTTGAGAGTGAGAGACTCGGTGACCGGCTCCTCCTCTTCTTCCGCTTCCTCGGCTGCGGCGATCTGGTCTTCGCGAGGCTGAGGGATGACCGGGTTGTCCGGATACTTGAGCCGCATCGCCCCCTCGGAAGTGTGCTCCCACTTCGGGACATCGGCGAATAGCTCGGCGACCTCGGCCCGATCCACCGTCTCGCTCTCGAGAAGGGCAGCGACCATCCTCTCCATTGCGTCCTGGTGATGCTCCAGGATGAGCCTCGCCTCCTCGTGGGCGGCATTGATCATCTTCCGGACTTCGTTGTCGATGTTGGCGGCGACCTCGTCGGAGTAGTCCTGTTGCCGTGAGTAGTCACGCCCCAGGAACACCTCGCCGTTGGGCTTGCCGTACTGCATCGGGCCCAGGATGTCGCTCATCCCGTACTCCATGACCATTCGCCGGGCAATGGCCGTGGCCTTCTCGATGTCGTTGGCGGCACCGGTGGTGGGGTCGGCGAAGATGAGCTCTTCTGCGGTGCGTCCCCCGAGCAACATGGCGAGTTGATCGACCAGCTCAGATCGGCGCACCAGGTACTTGTCGTGGGTGGGAAGTGCGAGGGTGTGACCCAGCGAGCGCCCCCGGGCAACGATGGTGACCTTGTGCACCGGGTCGGAGTTGGGGAGGGCAAAGCCGACGAGGGCATGACCGGTCTCGTGAAAGGCGATGAGCCGCTTCTCCTCATCGGTCATGACCTTTGTCTTGCGCTCGGGGCCTGCAATCACCCGATCGATCGCCTCCTCGAGCTCGAGCATTCCGATGTCCTTGCGACGTCGCCGTGTGGCGAGGAGGGCAGCCTCGTTGATCAGGTTGGCCAGATCTGCGCCGGTGAAGCCTGGGGTACGCCGAGCCAGGACCATCAGGTCGATCTCATCGTTGAGCGGCTTGCCCTTCGAATGGACCTCGAGGATGGCCTTGCGCCCTTCGACATCGGGAGCGTCGACGACGATCTGTCGGTCGAAGCGCCCGGGGCGAAGCAGGGCGGGATCGAGGATGTCGGGACGGTTCGTGGCCGCCATCACGATGACGCCGCTGTTCCCTTCGAAGCCATCGAGCTCGACGAGGAGCTGGTTCAGCGTCTGCTCCCGCTCGTCGTGCCCGCCACCGAGCCCGGCGCCTCGATGACGGCCGACGGCGTCGATCTCGTCGATGAACACGATGGCCGGGGCGCTCTGCTTGGCCTGGTCGAACAGGTCGCGCACACGGGAGGCACCGACACCGACGAACATCTCGACGAAGTCAGAGCCCGAGATGGACATGAATGGGACCCCGGCTTCACCGGCCACGGCCCTGGCAAGCAGGGTCTTGCCGGTACCGGGAGGGCCGAAGAGGAGCACGCCGCGGGGGATCTTTGCCCCCATCTGGCGGTACCTGTCGGGGTTCTGGAGGAAGTCCTTGATCTCCTCGAGCTCTTCCTTGGCCTCGATCAGGCCGGCGACGTCCTCGAAGGTGATCTTCGGCTGTTCCTTGCCCACGAGCTTGGCCCGTGACTTGCCGAACTGCATGACCCGGTTCCCGCCGCCCTGCATCTGCATGAAGATGAACACCATGAAGCCGAGCAGGAACAGCCACGGGAGGAAGCTGATCAGGACCTCCCAGAACCCGGGTGGCTGGGGGTCCGAGCTGAACGGCGTGCCCGACTCGCGGATCACGGTGACGAGGTCGCCCTCGGCACCTTCGGGGTAGCTGGACACCTGGTCGAACGCCTCGTCCGGCAGCGTCGACCCGGTGAGACGGCCCTGGAGCTCGTTGGAGCGCGCCAGCATCTCGACCTGCTCGTAGTCTCCGGCCTCGACGTTGTCGATGAACTGGGAGAGCTCGATGACCTCGGGACCCTGGACCTGGTCGAACCACCACTGAGCAAGGATGGCCAGCATGATGATGGACAGCCCGTAAACGACGAGCGTGCGCATGGTTCGGTTCACTGAGACCTCAAGACAGACTCCGGGGAAGACTCCGAGACGTCAATGCTACGGGAAACCCCTGGATAGTCGAACCCTTCTTGGTCGGGGCTGAGAAGCCGAATCGGTCTCAGGCCTCTGCACCCATGACACCCACGTAGGGCAGATTGCGGTACTTCCCGGCGTAATCGAGGCCATACCCGACCACGAACTCGGGACCGATGGGGAATCCCACATATTTGACCTCGAGCGGCACCCGCTGGATTCCCTCCTTGAGGAGAAGGGCCGCGATCTCGAGGGAGGCAGGCTTACGGACGTTGAGGCTCTTCATCAAATAATTCAAGGTCAAACCCGAATCGATGATGTCTTCCACGATCAGCACGTGTCGGCCGTCGATCTCCTCGTCGAGGTCCTTGAGGATTCGGACCACACCCGAGGTCTGGGTCGACGCTCCGTAGGAGGACACGGCCATGAAGTCGAACTCCACCGGCAAGTCGATATGTCGTGCGAGATCGGCCATCACCATGAAGGCACCACGGAGGACGCCCACGAGCAGCACGTCCTTACCCGCGTAATCCGCCGTGATCTGCCGGCCGAGCTCGGCGAGCTTGTTGTCGATCTCCTCGGCGGTGATCAGGGGCTTGATGTCCATCCGCTTTCCTCTCTGGCGAACACGGAAAGGTAGCCGCTGGTCCCGGGCACATACCAGGCCACCGGAAGCCGGCGTTGCCCCGGCAACCAGGCAGTCTCGTCGTCGGCCGCGACCACGAGTCGCCCGTCCGTGTCAACCCGGGCCGCCAGCATCACGTCGGGGGGAAATACGGCCGACCAGGCGCCGATGGGCGCCACACGGCACACCCGATCGACGCGCTCCACATCGATCCGAAAACTGCCGACGTTGTTGGCACCGACCTCCAGGTCGACCCGGGTCCGGGCCGGCCCCGAGACCTCAACCGGGCGAAACACGAGCAGCGGGCCATCGTGGATGACCTCCAACTCTCCACCCAAGATGACGGAGGGTCGGGCACGATTGGCTACGGACCACACGTCTGCCATCTCGTCGGCGGTCCCGCCGTACGGTGGGCGCATTCGGCTGAGACATCGCCGGAGGGCGCGGTCAGCTACGGGTCGCCCAACGGCAAACAGCGCACCGAGGGGAATAGACAACGAGGTGCCGGCCTCGACGACAGGGACGGCGGCCGCCTCGTCTTGCAAATAGGCCTCATCGGATCGGACCAGGGCCGCCGACCTGGCCAGTGAATCGGCCAACCTGGGATTGAACCGCGCCGCCAGGTCGGGGAGTACCTCGAGCCTCAGCGTGTTCCGGCGGTGGCTGCGATCGAGATTCGACGGATCGTCGTAAAAGGGAAGGCCGGCCAGACCCGCCAGCTCCCTCGTGTCGGATCGTCTCACCGCGAGCATGGGGCGGGCGACAGAGCCGGTACGGGGCGGGATGCCGGCCAGCCCGGTGGGACCTGCGCCTCTCAGAAGGCTCATCAACACTGTCTCGGCCTGGTCATCGAGGGTGTGTGCCGTGAGCAGAACCTCACCGGGTCGCAACGCCGACAAGAGCGCGGAGTATCTCGCTTTGCGCGCCATGCCCTCGATCGACGCGCCGGGTGGAATCTCGATCTGGACCACCTCCAGTCCGACCCCACTTGCGGCCGCCACGGCTCGAGCCCCCTCCTCCAATCGGTCGGAGGCGGGGAGCCCGTGATGGGCATGGACTGCCCTGAGATCCCGGCCGAGGTGACGAATCAGGTATGCCAGCGTGGCGGAGTCGGCGCCACCCGACAGGGCGACGACCAGATCCCCGGTGGGAAGCTGAAGGAGATCGCCTGATCTCCGCCTCAGCTCTTTCAGGCGACGCGTCTCAACCATCGCTCGGGGCTCTCGATCTCCTCGAGCGTGGGCAGGCTCCCCGCACCCCTGAAGGCCAGGCCGACGGAGTCCCAGCCGGCCTCACGTTCGACGACCTCGATGAATTGCTCCCCCATGCGGTATTGGTTCATCTTCATCTCCATCCCGGTGAGTCTGAAGAAGGCCGCCGTTCGCTTGTCCTTCCGCCGCGCCTTGAGGACGTTGCTCATCCGCTGTTGCGTGCGCAGGTGTTCCCGGCCGAGCCGATCCATGACCACATGGCCATGACCTTCGAGGAGCGACATCAGGGCCTGTACCTTGTCGATCACGACCGTCTGCTCAGATGAAGCGAAAAGCCCGAGCAGGCCCCGCTCGTCGATGATCGGATTTCCCTGGCCGCGACGCCGGGTGACCTCATCGATTATGCGATTCATTCGGCCCGGCTCGGGCCGCGAGTGCTCGACCAGATCGGTGACCAGGCTCATGAAGTATTCGCGGAGCCAGGGGACACCCTGGAACTGGGCGCGGTGCGTCAACTCGTGCAGCGCCACCCAGAACCTGAACTCCTCCGGCCGGAACTGGTGGGCTCGTTCGAGCTGCAAGATGTTCGGACCGACGAAGGCGACCACGTCGGCGTCTTCGCCGGTAGGGAGGACCAGTTCGTATTGGCCCAGCACCCGGCGGGCGATCACTCCAAGGACCGCCGTCAGCTCGGCCTGGACCATCCGATTGGCGAAGGTGGCAACGCCCCGTCCCCCCGGGCCTGAAGCCTCCATCTTCTCGGTGAGCTGGCGCTGGAGCGGCTTCATCAAGTGGCTGAAGCTGGCCACATTGCGCTCAATCCACTCTTCTCGCCCGATGACGATCGTTGTCGGGTCACCGGGGAGGCCGAGCCCGGTCGCCCCGGTCACGAGATTTGAGACCTGCTCGGTGAGTCGAATCATGTCTCCTTCGAGCGCCGAGCTGTGGTAGGTCTCGGCCAAGGGATATGTCCCTGCGATCCTTCCGGCGAGACGGCCCGACCCGGACCGGCTGGAAGTCACTCCTTGACGACTCGGTACCGCTTGCGAACAACCCTCGTGAAATACTGGATCGTCGTCATCACGATTACGACCACGGCGAGAACGATCCCGGTTGGGATCATGTAGCGGTATGTCCAGTCGGGGAGCGGCTCGGTCGACTCGGGGGTGGTCACCGGAACCGCCGGCTCGATGCCCGAGGTCGGGGCGGGCTCCTCTGAGACCGTGGTCGAGGTCTCCTCCTCGGTCCCCTCGGTCGCCAGCGCCGGCGTGATCATGAAAGCGGCGTGGGCGGCGAGGAGGACGACGAGTGCTGCGATGCGGCTGAATCGCTTCATCTGACGCGCAGACTAGTGGGGAACTAGGAGGATGCCGCCTCGCGGGCGATTGCGTCGCGGAGCCTCTCCAGGAACTCGTCCGGGACGTCTTCCGCAAGACGCTCTCTCACCACGATCTGGAGCCTTGCTTCGAAGTCGAAGCTCTTGAGACAACCCGAGCAGTCCTCGAGGTGGGCGCGGATGACCTCCGATGTGGAGACTTCGATTTCCCGGTCTAGATATTGATACAGGTTGGTCAGTGCGTCGTCGCACTCGTGGCCGCTCATGGTCGCTCCGCGCCTTCAGGCACAAGGCCTCTTTTGACTGCGTATTCCCACAACGATTTCTGCATCGCCTTTCTTCCCCGGTGGAGCCGCGACATGACGGTACCGATCGGGATGTCAAGGATGTCGGAGATCTCTTTGTATGAGAAACCCTCGAGGTCGGCAAGCAGGACGGGGAGCCTGAAGTTCTCGGGCAGATCCTCGACGGCTTTCTTGATGTCCGACTCGACCAACCCGTCGAGGACCCTGTCCTCAGTGGTTCGGGCGGCCTCCGCCGACTCCTCGGATCCGATGTTCCGATATAGGTAGAGATCCTCCACGGAACCGAGGTCGACCTCGGATGGACGACGCGAGTCCTTGCGATACTTGTTGATGTAGGTGTTGGTCAGGATGCGGTAGAGCCACGCCTTGAGATTGGTCCCTTCCTCGAAGGTGTGATAGGCCCGGTACGCCTTGAGAAAGGTCTCCTGGACCAGGTCCTCGGCATCGGACGGATTTCGGGTCATGCGCATGGCGGCGCTGTACAGCTGCCGGGCGTACTGCATGGCATCTTGTTCGAAGTTCGCCTGGTCAGCCATGAGCCGGGACGGTACAGGGCGGTCGCTGAAAGATCTAAGTCGTCGGCGCCCTCGGAAATGCCAAGAGGATCATGGCCCCGGCCACCAGACCGATTATTGCGATCGACAGGATGGCCCATCGGTTGGCAACGCCTTTCAGCTTGGAACTGATAGAAGCGAAGAACAGGACTGTCGCGAAGAGGACCGTCGTCAGCACGTACTCGTTGGCCCGCTCGGTGGCCTGCTGGGCAGTCAGGGTGTGCTCCTCGGCGGTTTGAGCGAGGTCGTCGGCAATCTGCGCCGCCGGCACGACATACGACCCCATTACAAACGGAGACGTGGGGGCGTCCGGGTTCTCAAAGGGGTCCTCCGCCAGCCAGGCGTCCGTGGCGATGCGGAGCCGATCGGGCATCCCTTCGTAAATGAAATCGGCCGTCTCCTCCTCGCCGTCGGTGGTTGCCTCGAGCCAGGCGATGAAGACGGCTAGATCGATCGACGTTGCCTGCCTCGCCTCGTTAGAGGCTCGCACCGACTCCGTTTGATCGTTGGCAGCGTCGCCGTAGCTGGTCGCCTGGATCGCAGACCACTGCGAGCTCTGAAAGCCCGACCAAGCAGTGGCGATCGCCGTCACCGACATCACGATCACCGAGATCAACTCGAAGTTGGTGGTCAGCCAGCGACGGGCGGTGGGCGGTATCTGGTCGAGGATCGGGTCGTCGGCAGCCACGGGCCGAATCTAACGAGCGGTCGGAGCCGGAGAGGGGAGTCGAACCCCTGGCCTACCACTTACGAGGCGGTTGCTCTACCACTGAGCTACTCCGGCGGAAGGTCCAATCGTAAAGGCGCCGTGCCTCCTCGGCGAGGTGGAGGATCGGCGGAGGCGGTCGCCTTGGATGCGAATGGATAGGCGATCTTCGCTGCGTTACGCCGCACTGAAGTCAACGCTGTGCAGCGCGGCCGACAATCGTCAGGCGCCAAACGCGTGCATTACGGAGTCGGCGTCAGGTCTCTGACCCGAGACCCGCAAAGAGATTGGCCAGCACTAGCTCTCGCCGAAGATTGGCCTGGATATCGACCACGGCGTCGAGGATCTTCTCGGCCGAAGCCACGGCCTTGCGCGGGCTCACATCTGTGAACGTCCCGAGGGGAAGGTCGCTGTTCCGTACCGGGCCGCCCATCTGTAACGAGGCCGAGTCGGTGTACCACGAGGCCAGGATCTCCAGACCGTTGACCAACAGGGATTGCTCGGCGCGCCGTCTGGCGCGCTGTTCCCGCTCCTTGGTCATCTCCTCGGAGACCGACTGGTCCACCAACGGGGCGATCTCGGACAGCACATCGGACGCAAGCCGCTGGCCGTCCCCCGGATGGGGTGTCACCTGACCGGGGATGGCCAGCCACATGTCGCGGAACCTGGATACCTCGGGACGGTCCATCAACGCCAGCGCCAGACCGGGCCGGCCACCTGAGACAACTGCAACCCCTTCGGCTGCGGCGTGATCCAGTCCCCGCCCTTCGAGTGCTGTAACCATCGTCGCCTGGGGCACCCGGCCGACGTGGATTGTGCGACATCGTGAGGCCACGGTTGCGGGGAAGTCGTCCTCGGACTCCGCTACTAGTAGGAACACGACCGATGCGGTCGGCTCCTCCAATGTCTTGAGGAGCGCATTGGCAGCCTGCTCGGTCATCGTCCCCGCCTCCGGGAACAGGAACACGGACCGGTCGGATTCGACAGGGCGCAAAGACGACCGGGTGACCACCTCCCGGGCCTGATCGACACCGAGACTGGTCGCGCCCTCAGGCTCGACCACTGTCACATCGGGGTGAACTCCCTCACGCACCAAGCGACACGACCGACATTCCACATCATGTTCGCTCCTATCGGCGCAGAGCAGGGCTGCGGCGAACCGGGCTGCGAGGGTCGCCTTCCCGACCGAATCGGGACCGGTGAACAGGTAGGCCTGAGCCGGCACGGATACCTCACGACGTAGCAACTCGACAACCCTCTCATGACCGATCACCCCGTCGAAAGAGTCGCTCATCGGCCCAGCTCCTTCATCACTTGATCGACCAGGTACTCGATCGAGCCCGATCCATCCAGGAGCACCACGCGCCCGGGCTCGGCCAAGGCAAGGTCCCGGTAGGCCGCTGTCACCTCCTGCTGAAAGGCCAGGCTCTCGCTTCCGATCCGATCAGGCCGACCCTGACGTCCGAGTGCTTTGTCCGGGTCGACATCGATCACGAACACCCGCCCCGGCTCCACCCCCTCGAGGCCTGTCTCGTTGATCTGGCGCACCCGTTCCTCTCCCATTCCGCGGGCCCGACCTTGATATGCAATCGACGAGTAGTAGGTGCGATCGCTGATCACCCAGTCTCCTCTCTCGAGTGCGGGCGCCACCACGTCCCGGGCGAGTTGGGCCCGTTGTGCTGCAAAAAGGAACACTTCCGCCCAGCGATCGACACGATCGGAGTCCAAAACGAGCTCACGGACGGTCTCGCCCAGTGGAGTCCCACCGGGCTCCCGCACCTCCACGACATCGTCGCCAAGGGAGCGGAGCCTGGCGGCCAGGGCGGCCGACAAAGTCGTCTTGCCGCTGCCATCGCCACCTTCCAGCGCAATATATCGGTGGTTACGGGGCGTTTCACCTGTCACTGTGAGTGACGGTAATGGTCTCCCGTGACACGAGTCGTATTGACATCAGGCGGTCAAATGAAGTCAACTCAGCACACCTAATGCCCAAAAGCCTCGTCATAGTCGAGTCCCCGACGAAGGCTCGCACCATCGCCGGATTCCTCGGTCCGGACGTGGTCGTCGAGTCTTCCATGGGGCACATACGTGACCTTCCCCGGTCGGCTGCCGAGATCCCGGCCAGCGCCAAGGGCAAGGATTGGGCGCGGCTCGGGGTAGATGTGGACAACGAGTTCGAGCCCCTGTATGTGGTGCCCAAAGAGCGCAAAGACCGGGTGAAGAAACTCAAGGAGATGCTGGCCGGGGTCGACCAGCTCTATCTGGCGACAGACGAAGATCGCGAAGGCGAGTCGATCGCCTGGCACCTGGCCGAGACACTCAAGCCCAAAGTGCCGGTGCATCGCATGGTGTTCCACGAGATCACCCAGCACGCGATCGAGGACGCCTTTGCCAGCCCTCGAGATCTCGACCTTCGCCTGGTCCAGGCGCAGGAGGCTCGCCGCATCCTCGACCGTCTCTACGGGTTCGAGGTGTCCCCTGTCCTGTGGCGCAAGGTCCAGCAAGGTCTGTCGGCCGGGCGCGTCCAGAGTGTGGCGGTCCGCATCGTCGTCGAGCGAGAGCGCGAGCGCATGGCGTTCACCTCGGCCGAATACTGGAGCCTCGAAGGCACGTTCGCACCGGCGGACGACCTGGCCAAGGTCTTCGAGGCAACCCTGCTCCAGGTCGATGGAGCCCGGGTCGCCACCGGCAAGGAGTTCGGCGCAGACGGACAGGCAAAGCCAGGAACCCTCGTCCTCGACCAGGCCCTGGCGACCGCACTCGCGGAAGGGTTGCTCGACTCCCGATTCGAGGTGCAGTCGGTCGAGGAGAAGCCGTACAAGAGGTCGCCCTATCCGCCGTTTCGGACATCGACGCTACAGCAGGAGGCTGCCCGCAAGCTTCGTTTCTCGTCGTCGAGGACGATGTCGGTGGCTCAGCGTCTCTACGAGAACGGGTACATCACCTACATGCGGACAGACTCCACCTCATTGGCCGATTCCGCCGTGGCCTCCGCCCGGTCTCAGATCACCAAGCTCTATGGACAGGAGTACCTGTCGCCAAAGCCGCGGACCTTTGCCTCCAAGGTGAAGGGTGCCCAGGAGGCGCACGAGGCCATCCGGCCAGCAGGAGACGAGGATTTCCAGACACCGGAGCAGGTGGCGACCATCGTCGGCCCGGACGAGGGACGGCTCTACGATCTCATCTGGAAGCGGACCATTGCCTCGCAGATGGCCGACGCCGTCGGCTTTACCGTTTCTGCTCGTCTTGGGGCGCAGTCGACCGACGGCCGCGATGCCGTGTTCAGCACGAGCGGCCGAACCATCACGTTCCCAGGGTTCCTTCGGGTCTATGTGCAGGGCTCGGACGACCCGGAGTCCGACCCCGACGACAAGGAGAAGGTCCTGCCCAAGCTTGCCCCTGGCGATGCACTGGCCGTGCAGCGACTGGAGCCCACCGGGCACGAGACACGCCCACCAGCCCGGTATACCGAGGCATCACTGGTGCAACGCCTCGAGGAGCTAGGAGTCGGCCGGCCCTCGACGTACGCCTCGATCATGACCACGATCCAGGATCGCGGCTATGTCTGGAAGAAGGGCACGGCTCTCGTACCGAGCTTTGTCGCCTTTGGCGTGGTCGGCCTTCTCGAGAAGCACTTCCCCCAGCTCGTCGATTACAGCTTCACGGCATCGATGGAGGACGACCTCGATCGGATCGCTGCCGGCGAGGAGGAGTCGGTCCCGTGGCTCACTCATTTCTACTTCGGCGACGACGGGCTCAAGCACAAGGTGGCGAGCCGTCTCGACGAGATCGATCCGCGTGCTATCGGGTCGATCCCGATCGGTGTCAACGAGGACGGCACCAGCGTCGTCGCCAGGATCGGGCGCTATGGCCCGTACGTGGAGATCGGCGAGGAGAGAGCCTCCATCCCGGAAGACCTGGCTCCCGACGAACTGACCGTCGAGAGGGCCACCGAGCTGGTCCTGAACCAGAACGTCGGCGACAAGATCTTCGGAACCGACCCCGAATCCGGGCTCACCGTGTACGGCAAGACCGGCCGTTTCGGGCCATACATCCAGCTCGGTGAGGCCGAGGAAGGGAGCAAGACCAAGCCGAAACGGGCCTCCCTGTTCAAGAGCATGACAATGGACGAGCTTTCGATGGACACAGCGCTTCAACTCCTCGCCCTACCCCGCACCGTCGG
>JALDXP010000049.1:0-12488 GCA_032154885.1 Actinomycetota bacterium | reverse complement strand
TCCTCCCAGAGCCGACCGTGGAGGAACAGCGTGCCGGGATGGTCCTCGGTCGGGCAGGGCCATTGCAGCCCGCCCGCCTCATCGAGCCGCTCATAGGTCATACCGCCGTGCATTGGCGAGAGACCGCGCAACTCGTCCCATGCCTCCTCGGCCGTGGGTGTGGGCCAATCGTGGCCCATCGCCCGCGCCACCATGCTCATCAGCTCGAGGTCATCCCTGGCCTCGCCCGGCGGATCGATCGCCCTCCGCACCCGCTGCACTCTCCGCTCGCTCGAGGTGAATGTCCCCTCGACCTCACCCCACCCGGCCGCTGGCAACACGACATCGGCTATCTCTGCCGTCGCCGTCAGGAAGAGGTCTTGCACCACCATGAAGTCGAGACCGGTGAGCCTCCGCTCCATCTGCTGGGCATCAGCTTCGGATTGCAGTGGGTTCTCCCCGATGACGTAGAGGGCACGGAGCTCGCCCTCATCCATCGCCTCGTGCATGAGGCTGATGTGCTTTCCGGGCCGGTGCGGGATGGTAGCTCCCCAAGTCTTCTCGAACTTTCCACGCAGGTCGGGGTCGGCCACCAATTGGAATCCGGGAAGCCGATTGGGGAGCGCGCCCATGTCGCCGCCGCCCTGGACGTTGTTCTGGCCTCGAATCGGGACCACTCCCGACCCGTAGCGCCCGACGTGCCCGCAGAGAAGGGCGAGATTGATCAGGGCAAGGACATTGTCGGTGGCGTTGTGATGCTCGGTGATGCCCAGGGTCCAGCACAGCTGGGCGGTCGGGGCGGTGGCGTATTCGTGAGCCAGTTGCTTGATCGCCTCGGCCGGGACTCCGGTGACCTCCTGACCGCGTTGCAGCGTCCAGTGCTCGACCGACTCGGCGTACTCGTCGAAGCTGGACGTGGCGTGGGCGACGAAATGCTCGTGGTAGAGGTCCGAATTGATGATCTCCCACGCAATGGTGTTGGAAAGCGCGATGTCCGACCCGACGTCGATGCCCAGCCAAACGTCGGCCCATGCCGCCGACGAGGTTCGCCTCGGATCGACCGCGAACATCCTGGCGCCCCTGTTGATGGCCTTCAAGACGTGGTGAAAGAAGATCGGGTGCGCTTCGCGCGCGTTCGAACCCCACATGACGATGAAGTCTGTGTCTTCCATCTCTTGATAGGAGCTAGTGCCGCCACCAGCGCCGAACACAGTCGCCAGACCGGCGACAGAAGGGGCGTGTCAAGTGCGGTTGCAGCTATCGATGTTGTTGCTGGCCATGACGACACGGGCGAACTTCTGTGCCATGTAGTTCATCTCGTTGGTCCCCTTCGAGCAGCTGAACAACCCGAAGGCGTCGCCAATATGGGGAGCCAGCCCGGTGGCCACGCGCTCCATTGCCTCGTCCATGCTCGCCGGGCGCAGGGATCCGTTGTCCCGCACCAGCGGCTCGGTGAGACGTGCGTAGCTTCGCTTCACAATCACCTCCTTTCCACCATCGACGGCGAGGGTACCCATCCACTGGTTCAGGTGAACGGCGCTCACGATCTAGCGATTTGGCGCCGATAACCTGACTGTCGTGACCCGCCGTTTAGCCATGATCCTCGCGTGCGCCCTGATTCTCGGTGCCTGCACGTCGACGACTGCCGACACAACCACGACGGCGCCATCGGCGACGTCCAGTGCTGCTGAGGGCAGCACGACGACCGAAGGCGAGGCCCCCGCGACCACGACGACGCTTGCCGAGCCGACCTGGGAAGAGCTCCCCGGGATCGATGCCCTGCCCGCTGCCGTCCAGGAGGAGCTGCTGGCGCTGGTCCGCACGACCGAAGAGATCCGTGGGCTTCGCTTCCAGGAGCCACCGACCATTGTGATCGTCACCGAGCAGGAGCTCGAGGACCGGGTTCGCACACAGATCGAGGACGAATCCGAAGACTTCCCGGCCGATGAGGCCCTGTACAAGCTCCTCGGCCTGCTCGACGCCGAGGTCAATCTCCAGTCTCTCCTCACCGAGCTCTACGGAGAGCAGGTGGCCGGCTACTACGACGGCGAGACCGGTGAGCTCGTGGTCCCGATGCGGGAGGAGGGGTTCAGCGTCGTCCAGCGAGGGACCATGATCCACGAGCTCACTCATGCATTGACCGATGATCAGCTCGATTTCCACACCAGCTACACGGCAATGCTCGACGAGGATCGTCTCGACGAGGCCTCGGCCTATCAGGCCCTCATCGAGGGTGACGCGAGCATGGCCGAGCTTCTCTACCTGCAGACTCTGAACCAGGAAGAGCTTGGCGAGTTCTTCTCCGATGCGCTGGACGTGGACACTGCCGCCCTCGACTCCGCTCCACAATTCATCCAGGACTCATTGATTTTCCCTTACGACTCGGGCCTGGCCTGGGTGCAGGCCAACTACCTCCAGGACCAGTGGACGACGGTGAACGGCGCTTATGCCGACATGCCCGGCCTTCCCGGATCGACCGAGCAGATCATCACGCCGAGCGACTATGAGAGAGATCTCCCCAAGACGCTCGAGGCGACGGCGCCGTCGGTCCCTGGCTACGAGCTCGAGCGGGAGTCGGTATGGGGCGAGTTCGGGTTCAGGATCATGATCGATCAGATCCTCGGGGAGGAAGTAGGGGTCGACGCAGCCGATGGTTGGGGAGGCGACTACTACGCACAGTGGTTCGATGGCCAGAACGCAGCCTTGCTCATCCTCTTCGAAGGTGACACTGATCGCGACACAGAAGAGCTGAGGGCGGCCTTGCTCGACTACGCCCTCACGGCGGTGGCGGAGGAGGACTACGCGTGGGTCGAGGTCCTCGATGATGGCCGGCTGGCATTCATCGCCGCCGACCAGCCAGAGGTAGGCGAGTCGATCCTGGCCGGGGTCAGCGGCTAGGCCTTACTCGGGATCAGACGATCACGTAGCGTCGTCCCTGTGCAGAGGGTCGCGCTTTCCGCCCCCGATTGGGCCACAACCGGCTACATGGCCCGAACCTTCTCCGATCGACTGCTCGGTGTTTGGCGTGTTCCGGCGGGCTCGGTCGTGGTCTTGCCCGTGACGAGCGTCCACAGTTTCGGCCGGCGCCGGTCCATGGACCTGGTCGGAGTCGACGCCGGGATGAGGGTGGTGGCCAGGATGACCCTGCCGCCCAATCGTGTCACGGTCATCCCTTCGGCCCGGCTGATCGTCGAGCTTCCGGCGGGCAGTCCGCTCCCAGAGGTGGGCGACGAGATAGAGATCACCGATGGCTGACGGCGGCCGGCTGTACGTTTGTGGCACTCCGATCGGAAATCTCGGCGATGTCTCCGATCGTCTTCGTGAGGTTCTCCAGACGGCGGATGTCGTCTACGCCGAGGACACCAGACGCACCGCCACCCTGCTCCGGCACGTAGGGGCGAACCCGTCGATGAAATCACTGTTCGTGGGCAACGAGAAGAGCAGGACAGCGGACCTGCTCGCTTCTCTCGATCAGGGGCTCACGGTGGCGATGGTCACGGATGCCGGAATGCCGACTGTGTCCGATCCGGGTTCCGATGTGATCCGATTGGCACGGCAAGCAGGTCATCTTGTGACAGTGGTGCCCGGGCCCTCCGCCGTAGTTGCCGCGGTGGCGTTGGCCGGCTTCGGGGGCGACCGTTTCGTATTCGAGGGCTTTCTCCCACGAAAGGGCAAAGAGCGGTCAGAGCGTCTGAGTCGGATTCGTGGCGAGGACCGGCCCGTGATCTTGTTTGTCAGCCCTCATCGACTCGTGGCGGACCTGGAGTCCATCGCTGCGGCCACCGGCCCCGAACGGGAGATCGTGATCACGCGGGAGATGACCAAGCTCCACGAGGAGGTGTGGTCCGGCCCGGTCGAGCAGGCCATCGAGGAGTGGTCGGACCGAGACGTGAAGGGTGAGGTGACCGTGGTGATCGCTCCCGGTCCGCTCGAGGCCCCCTCCTTCGATGCGGCATTGGTGGAGGCCCGGGGCCTCGTCGAGGGCGGCGCTGCTCCGTCGGAAGCAGCCAGAAGGGTCGCGACGCAGACCGGTGTCTCGCGTCGTGAGATCTATGAAGTCTTGATCGCAGATCAACGGAGCTGAGCGCGGCAGGTTGCGCAGATCCCCTTTTCCTTGAACTGGGTGACTTTGGTCTCCGACCCACAGAAAGTGCAGGTATCGGTGAGCTTGCGCAAGACGATCGATCCGCCTTCGACCGCGATGAAGAGGTGGTCCCCTTCCCTGATGTTGAACAGCCTTCTCGTCTCGGCCGGGATGACTATGCGTCCCAGGTCGTCGATCTTTCGGGCGATGCCAGTTTCCATATCCACCTCAGCTTCCCCAAGGCGAGCCTACCCGGGGGGTTCACAACGGTGCCCGGGTACCGTCCCGGCATGCAATGGGTCGACACACACTGTCACCTCCAGCTCGACGAACGCGACCCGGTGCTGCTCCTGGAGCGGGCTACCGACGTCGACTGGGTCGTGGTTCCAGGTGTGGATCTGGAGAGCTCCAAGGGAGCGGCCCGCATGGCTTCAGAGCTTCCCGGTCGGGTGCTTGCCACTGTCGGATTGCACCCGCACGACGCCGGCAGCTGGCCAGAGCAGGGAGACCAACTCACCGAGCTGGCCCCACTGGCGGCGGCAATCGGTGAGACAGGGCTCGACTTCTATCGCAATCTGTCGGCGCGGTCGGATCAAATCAGGGTCTTCCGTCGCCATGTCGGGCTCGCCCTCGACCTGGGAAAGCCCATCGTGGTTCATTGTCGGGACGCCTTCGCCGACGTGATCGAGGTGATCGAGGACACAGGGGTCGGTCCGCAGACGGTCATGCACTGTTGGACCGCGGGGCCCAAATGGACCCGTCGCTACCTCGATCTCGGGGTGATGTTCTCCTTTGCCGGCCCGGTCGCGTTCGAGACCGGGGATACGGTGAGACTGGGGGCAGCCCAGGTTCCACCGGACCGGGCGCTGGTCGAGACCGACACCCCATACCTGGCTCCGCCACCACATCGCGGACAACCCAACGAGCCCGCTTGGGTAGCTCTGGTAGGGGCGGCCCTCGCCGAGGTTTGGAGTCTCGAAGTCGAGGAAGTGGCCCGGGTTACCTCGGCCAACGCAGCACGGGTATTTCTCCCCCCGCAGCGGGGAGTACCGGTGGAGCCGGGGAGGGCGGATCGGGGCCGGTGACCGCTCAGACCAGGTCCGAGATCGCCGGGCTGCTGACCCGTCACGGTCTGTCGCCGTCGCGGCGGCTGGGCCAGCATTTCCTTGCTGACGCCAACATCACCAGGAAGATCGTCGACGTCGCCGGAGTAGGCCTGGGAGAGCAGGTCGTGGAGATCGGCGCTGGAACGGGGACTCTTACCAGGGCTCTCGCTGCCACCGGCGCCCATGTCGTGGCCTACGAGATCGATGCCGGGCTTCTTCCCGTCCTGGACGAGGTGACCCGCGATCTCTCCGTTGAGCTTCGCTTTTTCGACATAACCGACGCCGACCTCGCTGAGGAATTGAATCGTGATCGCTGGGTGATGGTTGCCAATCTCCCGTACAACGTCGGGACACCACTAGTCCTCGACGCTCTGCGTCGCGTCCCCCAGATCGAGCGCTTCGTGGTCATGGTGCAAAGAGAGGTTGCCGTGCGTCTCGTCTCCGCGCCGGGCAGCAAACAGTACGGCCTGCCCTCGGTTGTGACCGGGATCCATGCCATCGGCAGGCTGGCCTTCATGGTTCCGGCCCAGGTGTTCTATCCGCCGCCACGGGTCGAGTCAGCGGTCGTGGTCCTTGATCGGGTCCCGGCGCCGGACGGTGCCGAGCGGGCTATAGAGATCGCGGCGGCCGGTTTCAACCAAAGGCGGAAGATGCTCCGCGGGGCGCTCTCGGGTGTTTTCGAGGACCCGGTGGCCGTACTCAATCGAAGTGGGATCGACCCGACCTCCCGTGCCGAGGACCTATCCCCGGCTGACTACCTGGCGCTGGCACGAGCGTGACCGTCTACGAGTCGCCCGCCAAGCTCAATTTCGCCCTCCTCGTCGAGACGCCACGGGCAGATGGGATGCATCCCCTTGAATCGCTGGTCCAGACAATCGACTGGCTCGATCTAATGGAGGTCGAGGAGTCCGATGAGGACAACCTCGTCATCGATGGTGCTGACATCGACCCCGAGGACAACCTGATTACTCGATCATTGAAGGCGATGCGGGGACGTGGCTTCGTCCCACCGCTTGATGTCCGGCTCGACAAGCAGGTCCCGATTGGAGCCGGGCTCGGCGGTGGAAGCTCCAATGCTGCCGCCACACTTCTGGCCGCCGCCGAGATTGGAAAGGTCCCACGTTCCGTGGCGGAGGAGGTCGCGCCCACGATCGGTGCCGACGTCGCCCTGTTTCTCACCGGTGGCACGCTGCTCATGGGCGGGATCGGCGACCAGGTGGAGTCGGTGCAGCCCCTGACCGGATTCGCGGTAGCTGTTGCGGTGCCCGCTTTCGAGTTGTCCACCGTCGAGGTCTACCGGCGGTGGGATGAGATGGAGGGACCGGAAGGGGAGGCGATCGCGCCGCGGCTCCTCCCGCCCGGGATGCGCGACGGCATCCCGATCCGTAACGATCTCACTCCGGCGGCCTTCGATCTGGAACCGACGATGGCCGACTTCATGGCCGATCTCCGGTTGCGCTGGGGTGGGCCGGTGCTGATGACCGGATCGGGATCCGGGTGCTTCGGGTTCTTCCCCGACCTTGACGAGGCAGCCGACGCCGCCCGCTCCGTCGAGGACCTGTGTCGCGCCGCGGTGGGAGCACGGTTGCGGGCCAGCGGGGTGGCACCGCGCTAGAGCCCGCGCAATATCCTCTCGTCGACCTCGATGCCGAGACCGGGGCCGGTGGGGACATCGAAGTGGCCGTCGGTGACCGTGATGGGGGATTCCGTGACGTCCTGGATCACCCCCTGATTGGCCGGGCTGCATCCAAAATCGACCCGATCCATGGCGGCGGCACAGTGCAGGTTGGCCGCTGCCGAGACACTGGACTCGATGACCTTGCCCGCCAGGTTCACGCCGAGACCGGCGGTAGAGCAGATGGCGGCGCCACGCATCACACCGGTCATCCCGCCATGCTTGATCAGCTTGAGACTCACCCCGCCCACGGGCGTGCCGGCAAATCCCATCACCGCTTGGAGGCTCCCCGCGCTCTCGTCGGCGCAGAGTTTGACTGGGACCGACTCCGCCAACCGGATCAGGGCATCCCTGTCTGAGCGAGGCACCGGCTGTTCGATGAAACGCACGCGGTCCGGGTCGACCTGCTCCAGAAAGGACCTCGCCTCATCCTCACGCCACGCCTCGTTGACGTCGCCACAGACGACGCCTTCCTCACCAATGAGTTCCGCAGCTTTGGCCAGCGTGGCCAACTCGATCTCCGCCCCGGCCATCCCCAGCTTGATCTTGAACCACCGGAAACCTTGCTCTCGACGTGTCGCCAGCTTCTCGGCGTCGGCCGACGGGTCTCCACTACCGACGAGGATGAGCGCAGGAATTCTGTCTCGGACCGCACCGCCGAGAAGTTGGGAGGCGGGGAGGCCGAGCACCTTGCCTCCCAAGTCGTGGAGGGCGATATCGATGGCGCCGATGGCAGTCGCCGCCGACGGATGGGCTCGGGTCATGCGACCCCACACCTCATTGCGTCGCATCGGGTCGGTCCCGATGACCAGTGGGGTGAGCATCTCGAGGTCGGACACGATGTCGGCCTGGCGCTGGTGGGTCAGCGACGGCGCCTCCACGCCCTCACCCCATCCGGTCGCCCCATCGTCGGTGACCAACTTGACGAGGACGTTCCCGGTGCTCTCGATCACCCCGTTGGACATGGGGATCGGAGTGCGAAGGGTCATGGTGATCGGATGGATCTCCAGCTTCTCGATGCGCACTGCTAGCCCTCGACCGCGAACCGGGTCAGAGCCTCTGTGGTGAGCTCCACGCCGTGCCCGGGGACGTCGGGCACATGGACACGCCCATCGATGACATCGAAGGGCAGTGTCAAGGCGTCTGGTGGGATGAGCTCGGCGTACTCGACCATGAAACCTTGCCGACTTGCCCCGACCAGGCTGATAGAGAGCTCATGCCAGAGGTGGCTGCTCAGAGCGAGGTTGTAGGCATCGGCGAGATGGGCGATCTTGGCGAATTCGGTGATCCCGCCGCATCGACCGACATCGGGTTGCAGATAGGAGGCGGCCCGACGATCGCATATCTCGCGGAAGCCCCATCCGAAATAGACGTTCTCCCCGGTCGCCACCGGCACCGGCGAGGTCGCGGCCACCTCGGCCAGATCGTCGGTGCTGTCGGCGAGGACCGGTTCTTCGAACCAGGCAACCCCATGATCGGCCAGCATCCGGGATGTCTCCAACGCCTCGGCAACGGTGAAGCGCTGGTTGGCGTCGGCGAAGAGCGTGAAATCATCTCCCATCTCCCGACGAAGGAGATCGGTCCGCTCCTGGTCCCGGGGGCCACCGATCTTGAACTTGTAGGCGATGATCCCCTGTTTGGCGAAAGCCTGACACTCCGAGATCAGTTCCTCGTCGGACAGACTGTGCCAGCCACCACTTCCGTACACCGGTACCTCGTCGGTGAACCCGCCGAGGAGGCGGTGCACCGGCAACCCGGCAATCTTTCCAACCAAATCCCAGCAGGCGATGTCCACGGCGGACAGGGCCCAGACCCCGAGCCCGGCTCGCATCCGGGGCTTGTTGGGGCTCCACATGCGGTGCCAGACGGATTCGGGGGCGAGCGCGTCCTGTCCGATCACGAGGGGAGCCAATTCGGCGTCGATGTAGGGCTTGATCGCCACATTGGCCATGCCGCCAAGACCGGCCGTGATCCCGAAACCTGTTACCCCTCCTGCCGAGCGCATATGCACGGCGGTGGCATCGACGTGGGTGTATGTGGATAGAGCGGTCGTGATCGGCGTCGACAAGGGAAAGCGAAGCGCGGTCGTCTCCACCGCTTCGATGGTGCTGGCAGCCACCACGGGATGTTACGTGGGGCCGCCAAGCCCAAGTCCTCGTTAGCCTCGCTCACTCCGAGTAATGGAGGAATCGTGGAACTGGAAGGCAAAGTCGCGGTTGTCACCGGCGGTAGCCGTGGCATCGGCAAGGGAATCGCTCGGCGTTTGGCTGATGAAGGCGCCGATGTCGTCGTCTCTGCTCGCAGTGCTGACACGCTGGAAGCTTCCGCCAAAGAGATCTCGGCTGCGACCGGGCGCCGGGTCGAGCCGGTCCCGGCCGATCTGTCGACGATGGAAGGTTGTGAGACGCTTTTTCGGGAGACAACCGAACTATTCGATCATGTCGACATCCTCATCAACTGTGCCGGTGCCACCAAGAGCGGCCCGTTTGTCGAGCTCTCCGACCAACTGTGGCAGGAGGGCTTCGACCTCAAGTTCTTCGGGGCGGTCCGGCTGTCGAGACTGTTCTGGCCACACTTGGTCGCTTCCCACGGATCCGTGGTCAACATCGTCGGTGGTATGGCCCGCACCCCAAATCCGGGGTTTGCCATCGGGGGGTCGGTCAATGCCGCCCTGGCCAACTTCTCCAAGGCCCTGGCGGGTCAAGGTCTCATCGATGACGTCAACGTCAACACGATCCATCCCGGGCAGGTCCAGACCGAGCGTCTCACCGAGATGATGACCGACCAGGCCGCCACCCAGGGCAAGACACCCGAGCAGGTGCTGGAAGAGACGATCCAACGCCAGGGGATACGTCGGTTGGGCACCACGGAAGACGTCGCCGAGCTAGCCGTCTTCCTTTGTCTGCCTCGGGCCCGTCACATCCAGGGCACCGCCATATCGGTAGACGGTGGCGGGACCAAGGGCCTGTTCTGACGATGATGCGATGACCTCACCAACGCCCGACGTCGAGCGATGGTCCGCACTGAAGGTGTGGCTCTTCTCGCTCTTCAACAAGAACCCGGAGAGCAATCTTGCCGCGGTCGATCGCTTCGGACTCGAGCCCGACGATCGGTTTCTCGACCTGGGATGTGGTCTGGGCGCGGCCCTCGAGCATGCAGCTGCAACCGGGGCAAGGGTTGCGGGTATCGATCCCAGTCCTTCGATGGTGGGGCGTGCTTCCGAGCGGGTCCCTCAGGCAGAAGTGCGCTTGGGATCCGCAGAATCGATCCCCTTCGAGGACGACGCGTTCACAGCGGCCATCTCGGTCTCGACATATCACCACTGGGCCGATGCCGAGACCGGGTTGATGGAAGTGCGACGAGTTCTCGCCCCTGGAGGCCGGCTGCTGATCGTGGAGAGGAAACTGAAACGAAGCGCAGGTCACGGCTTGGACGGCGCCGGCGGCGAGTCGCTGAAGGATTTGCTCGAGGCGATCGGCTACACCTCGGCCGAGGTCGAGACCATCAAGGCTGGTCGAGCCGAGTATCTGGCCGTGTCCGCAGTCAAACCGTGACCTAGAGCATCAGTGCTCGTCGGCGTCGGCCTCCGCCTTGGTCTTATGGACCGTGCCGTCGGGGTGCTCGGGTGGTGAGTAGAGCGAATAGAGCTTGACCTCCTCGTCCCCGGTGTTCACCACGTTGTGCCATATCCCCGCAGGCACGATGAAGGCCCAGTCGTCCTGAACCTCATGCGTCTCCTCGACCGCATCCTCGGTTCGGCCGAACTCGACACGGGCCTGCCCTTGCTCGAGACGGATGAACTGGTCGTGCGTGCCGTGTGACTCCCAACCGATCTCCTCGCCAGGGGCGAGGCTCATCACGGTCAGTTGGGTGTGCTTTCCGGTGTGAAGCACCGTGCGGAAGGTCTCGTTGTCGAGGGTCTGTCTCTCGATGTCGTCGATCCAGCCGAGCATGCGGCCTCCTTGCCGGGATTCAGATGGTAGGTGTTACCCGGGTTCGCCCATCTTGCAACATATAGAATCGCCGACCCGTGAGCACGTCCGCTTTCACCTACTTGAAAGAGCCTGTCCCCACTCCTGACGATGTGAATCGCGAGGTTGTGGAAACGGTGTCGCAGATCATCTCGGACGTGGAGAGGGAAGGTACGACCGCGGTTCGCCGCCACTCCGCCCGACTCGATGGCTGGGACCCCCCCTCATTTCGGGTTGATCCCAGTGAGATCGAAGCTGCTTATCGGGAGATGGACCCAGCCGTCGAGGAGAGTGCGCGCTTCCTCATCGAGCAGGTCACCAACTTCGCCCGGCTGCAACGAGAGACCCTCGTCGACTTCGAGGCGGAGACCTTGCCCGGAGTCTTCCTCGGCCAACGTCACATCCCGGTGGCCTCGGTGGGGGCGTATTCCCCCGGCGGCCTCTACCCCCTGATCGCCTCGGCGGTGATGACCGTCGCCACCGCCAAGGTGGCGGGTGTGCCTCGGGTGATCGCCGCCGCTCCACCACGCGACGAGCGGGGCATGCACCGTCCCCAACTCTGGGCCATGGCCGAATCAGGAGCCGAAGAGATCTTCTGTGTGGGTGGGGTACAGGCGCTGGCCGGCATGGCCTTCGGTCTCGAGGGCTCCGACCCGGTCGACATGATCGTCGGTCCCGGCAACGCCTACGTAGCCGAGGCAAAACGACAGTTGTTCGGGAAGGTGGGTATCGATCTACTGGCCGGTCCCACGGAGATCATGATCATCGCCGACGAGAGTGCCGACCCTTCCGTCGTCGCCTGTGATCTCCTCGGCCAGGCAGAGCACGGGCCCACGTCGCCGGCGATCCTTGCCACGACAAGCGAAGCAGTGGGACGTGCCGCGATCGAACAAGTCGACTGGTGGCTGGAGCGGTGGCCCACCGCTGACATTGCCGGGGCGGCATGGCGCGATTTCGGGACGGTCATCCTTTGTGATGACGATGCCGGACTGGTGGAGGTCGCCAACGAAATCGCTCCGGAGCATCTGGAGATACAGACCAAAGACCCTGACTGGTTTGTCGGCCGGCTTTCCAACTACGGCAGTCTCTTCATTGGCACCCACGCCACAGTGGCCTACTCGGATAAAGCGATCGGCACCAATCACACCCTTCCCACGCGGAGGGCGGCTCGCTACACGGGTGGTCTGTGGGTCGGGAAGTTCCTCAAGACCGTCACCACCCAACGCTGCGAGCCCCAAGGCTCGATGCAGGTCGCCGAGCCGGCAGCCGTTGTGGCCGACGCCGAGCTGATGGCCGGTCACGCCATCAGCGCTCGGCTGCGTCTCAATCCCGAGTTCTTCCCGGACGTGCTCGAGATCACCGATGTCTGACCGAGGTGTGAGCATCGTGACCGGTGCCAGTCAGGGAATCGGGCAGGTGATCGCCACCGAACTGGCGAGCCGCGGGGACGTAGTCGTGCTGGCCGCCCGGAACGTCGCCGGGTTGAAGGACACTGCCGGACACATCGACCAAGCCGGTGGGGCTCACTTGGTGGTCGAGACCGATGTGACTTCGGAGACCTCGGTTGACTCCATGGTGGCCACCGTCATGGGGCGTCTGGGCCGGATCGACAACCTGGTCAACAACAGTGGTGTTGGGGGCCCGAGCGGGAGATTGTGGGAGATCGACCCCGA
>JALDXP010000048.1:0-12647 GCA_032154885.1 Actinomycetota bacterium | reverse complement strand
GACGGGATTCCCGCCGCCCTGATTCGTGGTTATGAAGGTCCCCGGGGCGAGGGCCGGGGTCAGGATTTGGTGAGGCAGCCCGAGGAAGACTTGTTCAGGTAGGCCGACCACCAGGCACCTACGACCTACGACCTTCTCAGGCCCCCGGACGGCCCAGCCCCCAGTAGTCGAGGCCTACGGCCCGGACTTTCTTCGGGTCGAGAATGTTGCGGGCGTCTACTACGCGGTGACCCCGCATCACGTTGGACACCTGGGACATGTCCACCGTCAAGAACTCGGGCCACTCGGTGGCGATGAGGAGCACATCGGCGTCCGTGACCGCGGCGATTGGATCGGGTGCCATGGTGAGCAGATCGGTCGTCGCCTCGGGGTCGTATGCCACCACCTCCGCGCCGTCAGCCTGGAGCAGGGAGGCGATCCGGACCGCCGGTGACTCCCGGACGTCGTCGGTGCCGGCCTTGAAGGCGACGCCCCACATACCCACGCGCCGTCCTCGCAGACCACCGCCGGCAGCCTGTCGGACCTTGTCCGCCACCCGCCGACGCTGCTCCTCATCGGCTTCGATGACTGCGCGGAGCAGTTCGAAGTCGTAGCCGGCGTCCTGAGCGACAGCGATGAGCGCTTGCGTGTCCTTGGGAAAACACGAGCCGCCGTAGCCAGGCCCCGGTTGGAGGAAATGAGGCCCGACGCGATGGTCCATCCCCAGGCCACGAACGACATCGAGGATGTCGGCGCCGACCGCCTCGCAGACGTTGGAAAGGGTGTTGACGAAGGTGAGCCTCGCGGCCAAGTAGGCGTTCGAGGCGTACTTGATCATTTCCGCAGATGTGGGGTCGGTGATGATCACTGGCGCGTCGAGGCTTTGGTAGAGATCAGCCACAGCCTTGGCATCGGCCTCGTCCCAGGAGCCGACGACGATTCGGTCTGGCTCGAGGAAGTCGTCCACGGCTTTCCCCTCGCGGAGGAACTCGGGGTGGGAGACGATGCGGGCCGAGCTGCCGAGGTCCGCCAGCCGCTTCCGCAACGACGCAACGGTGCCTGGCGGAACAGTGGACTTGACCACGAAGATGGTGTCCTCCCCGACCTCGTTGGCAAGCTCGTCCACCACGGCATGGACGTATTTGAGGTCGGCCCGGCCGTCCTCCCCTTCTGGAGTGGGTAGTGCGAGAAAGACGAAACCGGCCCCGTGAGCTGCCTCTTTGTTCGAGGTGTGGAAGCTGAGAAGACCGCGCCGGGTCGCATGTGACAGCAGGTCAGGCAAACCTTGCTCGAATATGGGTACTCCACCATTGCGAAGGAGCTCCACTCGTTCTGTGCTCGCTTCGCCGAGACGCACTCGATGACCGAGGCTGGCGAGCCCACCGCCGGTGACGAGACCTACGTAACCAGCCCCGATGATTGCTATGTCCATTGAATCCGCCATGGTAGATCGCTAGGCGTTGCGATCAGGAGGCGTCGGCACCCACGATCACAACGGCGTCATAACCGTTATCGACGGTACCGATCTGAACTACACCGAAACCGATCTGCCCGACGATCTGATCCCCCGCCACGCTTCCATCCGGGACCAGGATCGTTGTGGTGGCGTAGTCCTTGTCCTCGGCGTTTCCGACACCGGCGACCTCGAAACCAGACTCGGCCAACCTCTCTGACATGGCCGAGGCCGCCCCTGCAACGCCATTGCCGTTGAGGACCTGAATCCGCAACGGAGCCGTTTCCAGGGTCGTCACGCCTGAGATAAAGCTGTCGATGGTCGCCGCTGCCTCCGGCTCTGCAGCCCGCACCACAGAAGCGCCGTTGACCGTGTCGCCGTAGACGGGGAGCGTCTGACCGTCGATGCTCCCGGTCACGAGTCTGCGGAAGTCCCATGCCAGGGTGGCCACCGAGGAGTCAGCGAGGGTGGCGTCGACGGTCATGTGCTTTGCCATGGAACCTGCGATGCCCCCCGCCTCCGCTATCGAGCCCGGGCTCTTCATCTCGGTGAGGATGGCGCGGACTACCTCCTGTTGGCGCTGTGTGCGGCCCAGGTCACTGGCATCGACGCTGACCCACCGGTCGCCCTGGTACTCCTCATACTTCCGCGAGCGGGCGTAGGCAAGGGCCTGCTCGCCGTCGAGCGTCTGAGTTCCGGCCTCGACACTGAGCCCGGATTTGGCGTCTCTCGCCGGATAGGGGAACGACATATCGACGCCACCCAACTCATCCACCATGGCGATGAACCCGAGGAAGTCGATCTCGACGTAGTGATTGACGTCGATACCGAGATTCTCCCTGATGGTCTGGACCATCAGGGAAGGGCCACCGTAGGAGTAGGCCGCATTGATCTTGCCCTCGCCATTTCCCGGGATGTCCACCCAGAGATCGCGAGGGATGGAGAGCATCCGAGCCTCACCCGTTGCCCGGTCGAGATGCACGAGCATGATCACATCGCCCCGCTCTCCTCCGGCCCGACCGAAGAAAGCAAGGTCATCAAGGCCCTCGCGGGAGTCGCTTCCCACCACGAGGAATGTCAAGGCATCCCCGGTCGCCTCACTCAGCTCGCTGACGACCTCCTGATCGCTTTCGGCCAGGGCGAGGACGTCCTGTCCGGTGTCCACGGCCCAGAACACGGCGAGGGCGCCCAGGGTGGCAGCCGCAACTAGGCCGAGAATCGTGATCTTCAGCCATTTGGGCAGCCCGCGACGGGGCGCAAGGTGTCGTGGGGAGGATGAGGCCATCTTCGGATGAGACGTGGTCAGGCTAGGCAGGGGTTCCACGAAACTTTGGCAATCGCCGGGCCTGACGCCGGCCTAATCTGCCGGCCGATGGCGGTACTCGCGCACGAAGGAACCCATCCGATCATGTATGGGGGCTGGCCCCTCCCCATCGGGTCGAGTCTCCGCACCCAGTACCTGGCGAGGCCTGACGTCGCCGGACGGTTCCCCGTCGTCCTGGTGCTCCCCACCCTCGGGGGCCTCTCGGGGTTCGAAAAGGATCTCTGTCGAATGTTTGCTCGCTGGGGGGTGGTCGCCATTGGCCTCGACTTCTACAGGCAGAAGGGGGATCCGAACCAGGCGTACGAGGCCCTGGCCGATCGTCGGGCCTTGATGGATCTCGACGAGATACACGAATTCGTCGTCTCCGACGATGTCCAGTGGGCTGTCAGCGGTGATCTCGGGATCCTCGGCGTCGATGTCGGGGGCCGTTTCGCCATCGTGGGCGCCTCCACCCGGTCCTGGGTCAAGTCCGTGGCGGTCGCATACACCCCGCTCACCGGCGATGAGGACCGCGAGTACCAGGTGGCCACGTACCTGGACAACCTCCCGGTGCCGGTGCTCGGCCTCTACGGAGCAGCCGACGAATTGATCGCACCATCGACCGTCGATGAGGCGCAACGGCGAAACGACCACGGCCAGTGGCTCCTCTACGAGGATGCAGGCCACTCGTTCCTCGACGTCGAAGCAGACAGCTATGACCCCGATGCGTCAGCGGACGCCTATCCCCGTCTCGTCGAGTTCTTCAAGACGACCTTGCCGGCTGCGGTCGAAGTCGATCTCGGCTAATGGCGGAGGTGCCGGATAGCGCCCGAAGTCAGAGTTTTCCTCACCCCTGAGATCTCGACGACCAGGGCCCCCTCCCCTGTGACGTCGATCGCAGTCCCCTGACCCTCCGGCTCCCAGGAGATCTCCCTGCCCAGCGTGAAGCACCGTGATCGGTACTCGTCATGTGGCCAGCCGTCCGACTCGATGAGCTGCATCAACTCGGCCGCCCACAGCCCTGCGATTCGGGCGTGGAGCCCAGGTCCCGGGTCATTCTCGTGAAGTGCGCCCATTCCCTCAGGAGCATCGGGCCACCACAGGTTGAGCCCCATTCCAATCACCATCTCGTCGGCGCGCTCGACGAGGATCCCACCCACCTTGGCCCCATCGGCCAGCACATCGTTGGGCCATTTCAGGCTGACCCCATTCAGCTTGCGGGTCGCCGCGACACCTGCCATCAGCGAGAACGGGCGGAGATCGTCGTCTGGGGGGCGGAAAGCGAGTGAGACCGCGAGGGCCCGGGGCGCCGACAACCAGGGCGCTCCACCCCTCCCTCGTCCCGCCGATTGTCGCTGGGCGGCGACGACTACCGGGAGGCTGTCCAGTTCGGATCGGGCGAGGTCCTGTGTGGATGCGACCTCTTCCATCCACAATTGCAAATAGGGTGTAGCCATCTCGTCTCCTGACGAGTCGGAATCTGTGAGGTTACGGAGGAGTCTTGGGGACCGAGGCGCGAATCGAGCGGCTCAGGGAGCTTCGCGAAGAGGCCCTGCACGCCGGAAGTCAGCGAGCGATCGCCCGTCAGCACGAGCAGGGGAAACTCACGGCGCGGGAACGGCTCGACGCACTCCTCGACAAAGGCTCGTTCCAGGAGATCGACCAATTCGTCAGACATCAGTCCTCGGGGTTCGGAATCGAGGACAAACGCCCGCTCGGGGACGCAGTCGTCACCGGCCACGGCACGATCGACGGCCGACCTGTCTTCGTCTTCGCCGAGGACTTCACCGTGTTCGGTGGCAGTCTGAGCAAAGTCGTAGCGGACAAGATCTGCAAAGTCCTCGACATGGCTCTCGACACCGGGACACCGGTCATCGGCCTCAAAGACTCGGGTGGGGCGCGCATCCAGGAAGGGATTTCCTCCCTCGACGGGTACGGGCGGATCTTCGAGCGCAACGTGAGAGCTTCGGGTGTCATCCCCCAGGTCTCGGTCATCATGGGTCCGTGCGCCGGCGGGGCCGTGTACTCCCCCGCCCTGACCGACTTCGTGTTCCAGGTGGACCAGTCCAGCCACATGTTCATCACGGGCCCCGATGTCATCAAGGCGGTGACCGGTGAGGAGGTGACCATGGAGGAGCTGGGTGGCGCGGCCACACATGCTTCGAAGTCGGGTGTCACCCACTTCGTCTACCCGACCGGGATCGACGCACTCGAGGCCGTGCGGTATCTCATGTCATACCTGCCCCGCAACAACATGGAGCTGCCTCCTTACTTCGCTCCCACCGATCGCCCTGATCGCATCGACGACTCGCTGGACTCGATGATCCCCGACTCGGCCAACCAGCCGTACGACATGGTCGAGCTGGTCGAGACCGTCCTCGATGGCGGCGAATTCCTCGAGGTGCACGAGATGTGGGCAAGGAACATCGTCGTGGGTTTCGGACGACTCGACGGGCACACCGTCGGGGTTGTGGCGAACCAGCCTGCGGTCCTCGCCGGCACCCTCGATATCGAGGCATCCGAGAAGTCGGCTCGCTTCGTCCGGTTCTGCGACGCCTTCAACATCCCGATCATCACATTTGTCGATGTGCCGGGTTTCCTCCCTGGCGTCGAACAGGAGCACCACGGGATAATCCGTCACGGCGCCAAGCTCCTCTACGCCTATTGCGAGGCCACCGTGCCACGAGTCACCGTCATCACCCGGAAGGCCTACGGCGGCGCCTATCTCGTCATGAACGCTCGCGGGATACGGGCCGATCTCGTCTTTGCGTGGCCATCTGCCGAGATAGCAGTGATGGGGGCCCAGGGGGCGGTGAACGTGATCCATCGCCGGGAGATCAGCGCTACCAAGGAGCCAGACAAGGTCCGCTCCGAGCTGATCGCAGACTACGAAGAGCGCTTCAACAACCCTTATGTGGCAGCCGAGCTCGGTCTGGTCGACGAGGTGATCGAGCCTCGTGAGACCCGATACAAACTGGTCCGCGCCCTCGAGGTCCTTCGAACCAAGCGAGAGACCATGCCTCCAAAGAAGCACGGAAACGGTCCTCAGTGATGAAGAGCCTCCTCGTCGCCAATCGCGGCGAGATCGCGGTCAGGGTGATCCGCACCGCGAGGGAGATGGGGATTCGCACCATCGCCGTGTATTCGGAACTGGATCGCGATGCACTACATGTCGACTTGGCCGACGAGGCCTGGAACGCAGGCCCTGCCCCCGCCGCCGACAGCTATCTGAATCAACAAAAGATCTTGCAGATCGCCCATGACTCGGGCGCCGAAGCGATCCATCCCGGATACGGATTCCTCTCCGAGAACGCCAAGTTCGCTGCTGCGGTCAGTGAGGCGGGGATCGTGTGGGTGGGACCTCCGGCTAGCGCCATCGAGGCCATGGGAGACAAGATCACCTCGAGGCGCAATGCTGAGAAGTTCGGGGTGCCCACCGTTCCCGGGGTCACCGAGCCGGTCACGTCGGTGGAGAAGGTGCGCTCTCTCGCCGAGCAGTTCGGCTACCCGGTCGCCATCAAGGCGGCCCACGGCGGCGGCGGCAAGGGGTTGCGGGTGGTTCGGGGCCCCGACGAGCTCGACGAGGGGTTCGAAGGGGCTAGACGCGAGGCCGACGCCTACTTCGGCAACCCCGAGGTCTACGTCGAGAAGTACCTGGAGGAACCACGGCACGTCGAGGCGCAGGTGTTGTTCGACGCTCAGGGCAAAGGCGTATTCCTCGGCGAGCGGGATTGTTCCGTTCAGCGGCGCCATCAGAAACTGATCGAAGAGACGCCCTCGCCGGGTCTCACAGTCAAACAACGCCGGGCGCTGGGCCGTGCTGCTTTGGCTGCGGGCAAGTCCTGCGGATACGTGAATGCCGGGACGGTCGAGTTCCTGGTCGATCGCGCCGGCGACTTCTTCTTCTTGGAGATGAACACTCGTCTCCAAGTCGAGCACACCGTCACCGAGATGGTCACCGGGCACGACATGGTCGAGTGGCAGCTGAGGATTGCCTCCGGCGAGGAATTGACCATCGATGCGGTCGAACCGAGGGGTCACGCGATCGAGTTCCGCATCAACGCCGAGGATCCATTCAACCAATTCCTCCCCACCCCGGGACAGGTGGTCGAGTGGCAGGAGCCGGCCGGCCCGGGCGTGCGGGTCGATTCCTGGATCAGACCCGGGACCAACGTCTCCCAGTATTACGACAACCTCATGGCCAAGCTCGTCGTCTGGGCACCCGACCGGGCCCGGGCCATTCAGAAGGGGAGGCGAGCGCTCGAGGAGTTCCGGGTGACCGGAGTGGCATCGACGATCCCCGCCCATCTGGCGGTACTGAATCACCCCGACTTCATCAACGGGACGCACCACACCAAGTGGATGGAGGAGAGCGTCGACCTCGGCGGCGGCGACCCCGACGCGACCCCATCGCTCCCCGAGGAGGAGAGCCTGGCCCGGCGGGACATCACTGTTGAGGTCGGCGGTCGTCGCTTCGCAGTCAGCTACTGGGCCCCGGAGCCGTTGACCGGGAGCATCCGACGAAGGCCTCCCAAGCTCCAACTGACCGGCGCGGGGACAGCCTCAGACGGCATGGTGACAGCCCCGATGCAGGGCACCATCGTCAAGGTTCACGTCGCCGCCGGGGCATCCGTGAGCGAAGGCGACCCGATATGCGTCCTCGAGGCGATGAAGATGGAGAACGAGGTTCGCTCCCCTGCTACCGGAGAAATCGTCGACCTCAGGGTCCAGCCGGGCGACACCGTGACCCCCGGTCAGGTCATTGCCATCGTGAAGTAGGGCGGGCTGGCGCCGCGTACCTGAGGTTTATGACGTCATATATGGCGCTACGCCGACATAGAAGCACCAAGAAGACTTGGCCTCCCTTTCTCTGTTCCCGTAGCGCCGTATATGGCGCTACGTACCTCAGGTACGCGCTTCCCTATTCAGCGGCGTCGGAGATGGCTTCGGTCATCGAGGGGTGAACCATCAGTGTCTCCACCAGTTCCTTGACGGTGACGTCCGCCTGAACGGCGAGGGTGAGGACGCCGATCAGCTCGGATGCGCGGTGGCCCACGATGGTCCCGCCCAGCACCACACCTGTGGCAGGGTCGGAGGTCAGCTTGACGAAGCCTCTGGTGAAATGCTGGAGCACAGATCGAGCATTTGCGGCGAACGGCACCTTCATCGTGCGCACCTTTCGGCCCTGGGCGGCAGCCTCCACGTCGACCAACCCGACCGAGGCGATCTCGGGCTCGGTGAATATGGCCTCGGCCACCTTGGAGTAGTCGAGAGGCGTCACCGGGAGGTCCAGGGCGTGCCGAGCGATCTTCCGCCCTTGCATCGAAGCCACCGACGAGAGGGGCATCTGACCGGTCACATCGCCGGCTGCGTAGATATGGGGGATGGACGTTCGCTGAAACTCGTCGACCGCGATGTAACCGTCGCTACCGGTGATGCCGGCTGCATCGAGGTCGAGACCATCGGTGAGTGGGATGGATCCGACCGCCAGCAGCGCGTGGGAGCCGTGCAACACCCGCCCGTCGTCACAGAAAACCGAGACACCGGATCCGTCGAGGTCGATCTTCTCCGCACGGGCCCCGATGGCGAGATGCACGCCCCTCTCCAAGAAGTCCTCCTCGAGGACGGCGGCAACTTCGGCGTCACGATGGGGAAGGATCTGGCGACGAGATACGACGAGGCTCACCTTCGATCCGAGGCTTTCGAAGATGTGGGTGAACTCCACACCCGTCACCCCGGACCCGATGATGATCAAGTGCTCGGGGACATCGACCATGTCATAACAGTCCCGCGTCGTCAGAACTCTCTCACCGTCCACCGGAGCCCACTCCGGGACGCGTGGCGCCGAGCCGGTTGAGACCATTGCCCGGTCGAATCCAATCCGTCGCTCACCGGACTCGGTCTCGACGACGACTTCCCGATCGGACACGAAACGGCCCCGCCCGTAGATCACTTCCACCGACTGTGACTCGAGGAGTTCCAACCAGTTGCGATTGATATCCCCGGTTATCGCCTTGATGCGCCCTGACAGCACGCTTGTGTCCACCCGAGTCGGCTCGGTGGCAAGGCCGAGCTTGGCGGCATTGCGGACCGATGAGTGACGCAGGGCCGCGGCCGCCATCGTCTTCGATGGAATGCAGTCCCACAGATGGGCCGCGCCACCGACGATCTCTGTCTCGATGAGCGTGACCCGTCCGCCCTTGGAGGCCGCTGTCGTTGCGGCCTGGGTACCGGCCGGGCCGCCACCGATGATGACCAGATGTCTCCGACTGTCGCTCATCTCAATCCCGCTCCTTCACACCGGACGGTAGACACCGAACACGGCCCGCAGACGATTGGACACCTCACCGACCGTCGCTCCGTGGAGCAAGGCATCCTTCATGGGTGACAGAAGGTTGCCGTCACCGCCCGCCTGGTCCTGAAGATCGTCGAGCGCCGAGGACACCGACGCCTCGTCCCGGCTTTCCCGCCACGCGGCGAGGCGTTGCCGTTGCTCCTCCTCCAGTGAAGGGTCGACTTCGAGCACCGGGACCGGCGCACCGCCAGCCGTGGCGTATCGGTTCACGCCCACCACAATGCCGGAGCCGTCAGCCTGACGTTTGGCCTCGGTGTATGCCGCATCCTCGATTTGAGCCTGCATCCAACCTTCTTCGATGGCCGCAACAGCACCTCCCATCTCCTCGACACGATCCAGCAACGATCGAGCCGCCTCCTCGAGGCGGTCGGTCAGGTATTCGACGAAATAGGACCCGGCAAGCGGGTCCACGGTGTCGGCGACACCCGACTCATGGGCGATGACCTGCTGGGTTCGTAGAGCCAGCAGCGCCGACTCGTCGGTGGGCAGTCCCAGCGCCTCGTCGTACGAGTTGGTGTGCAACGATTGGGTGCCGCCGAGGACCGCGGCCAGGGCCTGGATCGTGGTGCGAACCACGTTGTTCAGAGGCTGCTGGGCGGTGAGGGTGGACCCGGCAGTCTGGGTGTGAAATCGCATCGCCCAGCTCCTTGGGTCTTTGGCACCGATCTCGTCGCGCATCAGCCTGGCCCAGAGGCGTCGGCCGGCCCGAAATTTGGCGATCTCCTCGAAGAAATCGTTGTGCCCGTTCCAGAAGAACGAGAGTCGGGGCGCGAACGAATCCACATCGAGGCCTGCGTCGATTGCCGCCCTCACGTAGGCAAGCCCGTTGGCGATGGTGAAGGCCAGTTCCTGGGCAGCCGTCGATCCTGCTTCGCGGATGTGGTAGCCGCTTATCGAGATCGGGTTCCACTGCGGCAGTTCGTCGGCGGCATAGGCAAACACGTCCGTGACGAGCCTCATCGAGGGCCGCGGCGGGTAGATGTACGTGCCCCGGGCCACGTACTCCTTGAGGATGTCGTTTTGAATCGTGCCCCTCAGTTGCGACGGGTCGATTCCCTGCTCCTCGGCGACGATCTGATAAAGCAGAAGAAGGATCGCGGCGGTGGAATTGATGGTCATCGATGTCGACACCTGGTCGAGGGGGATGCCGCCGAGGAGTGTCCGCATGTCGTCGAGGGTGTCGATGGCGACCCCGACCTTCCCAACCTCGCCCGCCGCCAACGGGTCATCGGAGTCGAGGCCCATCTGAGTGGGCAAGTCGAAAGCGACGCTGAGCCCGGTCTGCCCGGCCTCGAGCAATGCACGGAATCGCTCGTTGGTCTGGTCCGCCGTCCCGAAGCCCGCGTACTGGCGCATCGTCCAGAGACGGCCCCGGTACATAGTCGGATGCGGTCCGCGGGTATAAGGAAACTCGCCTGGGCGACCGATACCTATAGCGTCCGCCGGGTCCTCATGGACCACCTGGATCTCGATGCCGCTGGTAGTGCAACGGTTTTGTTCCATGTACCGGGTATCCTTGCATCGTTCCCTTCGGTGTAGGTGGGGAACTCCCAGGACCTCAACGACGTCCATCTCTCTCAATGGCCAGAAAAGCGCTGATCCACCAAATCGAGGCGCGGGAACGGCGCGGCCGATGGTTCGGCGCCCTTGCCACGCTCATTTCGATATCCCTGCTCCTCTCAGGATGGGTGGGGCTTTTCGCATTTCTCGGCGCCAATTCCGCCTACGGCACATTCGAGGGCGTCAAGAACGAATGGGTGCCGGACACCAAGTCGATGGAGCTCACACTTCCCGATCTGAGTCGTGTCAGCCGCATTTACGCAGACTCGGGTGAGGTCCTGGCCGAACTCCACGACGGTCGCAACTCCGAGCCGGTGGCCTACAAGGACGTCCCCGAAAACCTGGTCTATGCGATCCTCGCCGCCGAGGACAGCGAATTCTTCGAGCACGAGGGCATCGATTTCTCGGCCATCGTCTCCGCAGCAATCGACAACCTGATCACCGACCGCACCCGTGGCGGCTCGACGATCACCCAGCAGGTCGTGAAGAACGCCTTCGTCGGGACCGAGGTGAGCATCCAACGCAAGATCACCGAGGCATTCGTCTCCGCCGAGGTAGAGCGCCGGTTCCCCAAAGAGCGCATCCTCGAGTTCTACATGAACTCGGTGTACTTCGGTGCTGGGGCGTATGGGGTCAAGACCGCAGCCGAGGAGTTCTTCAACAAGCCGATGGACGCCCTAACCATCGCCGAGTCAGCGACCCTGGCCGTCATGGTCCGCAACCCGTCTCTGTACAACCCGCGCAACCGCCCCGAGTTGACCCTGGATCGGCGTGACGAGGTCATCCGTGAGATGCAGGAGAACGGCTGGGTGACCAAAGCCCAGGCCAATGCCGCAACCAACGAGCCCATCGGTGTCATCGAGGCTCCCCTGCGACGGGGACACGCCGACCATGTCGTCGCCGAAGTCAAGCGTCAGTTGCTCAACGACCCTGAGTTCGACTTCCTGGGCGACTCACCCGAGGAGCGGAAGAAGGCCGTATTCGGATGTCCCGCCGATGACGTCGCCTGTGAAGGCGGAGGCGGGCTCCAGGTCTTCACCACCATCGACCTCGACCTGCAGCAGAAGGCGAACGAGATCCTCGCCACCTGGCTTCCCTTGCCGCCGTACGAGGAGAACCTCGCCAAGTGCCATGAGATCCTCCCCGAAGAGACCGATGACTACCTCGCCCGGTACGCCGAGACACATTCATGTGTCCCAACTGGGGCCATGACCATGACCGACAACTGGACTGGCGCGGTGAAGGTCATGGCTTCCGGTCTCCCATTCGAGTTCTCCCAGTTCGACCTCGCGGTGCAGGGTCGCAGGAACCCAGGATCGTCTTTCAAGCCATTCGGTCTCATCGCGGCACTCGAGAATGGCTTCACCATGGGCCACAGCTGGAGCGGGAAGAGCCCGATCAAGATCGAGTGCCCGTTCCCTTGTGCCCCCAACGGTTCCAACATTTGGACCGTCCGCAACGCCGGCGCCTCCTTCGGGGTCATCGACCTGGCCGAGGCGACCTACAACTCCGTGAATGCCGTCTACGCCCAATTGTCACTCGAGGTGGGGCCAGAGAAGGTCGTGGACGTCGCCAAGCGCATGGGCATCGACGAGTCGGCCCTCGACCCGGTGCTGTCCATCGTCCTGGGTAGCTCGGCGGTCAGCACCAAGGAGATGGCCAACGCCTACTCGAACTTCGCCACATACGGGATGCACGCTGACGACTACGTAGTCGCCAAGATCGTCAACGGTGCCGGAGAGACGATCTACGAGCACGAGCCGGAAACCACTCAGGTCGCCGACCCGGCCATCTTCGCCGCAGCGAACCGGGCACTGCAGGTGGTCCCGGTTTCGGGTACGGCCCCTCGGGCCAACATCGGCAGCCCCCAGGGTGGCAAGACCGGCACCCACCAGGCCTATCTCGATGCCTGGTATGTGGGCTACACACCTGAATTCAGCACGGCGGTCTGGGTCGGTTACGAGGCGCAACAGGTGCCGCTCGAGAACGTTGTGATC
>JALDXP010000047.1:0-12703 GCA_032154885.1 Actinomycetota bacterium | reverse complement strand
GCGACACGCTCGATCGCTCGCCCAAACAGAGCTTCGACTGGTATCGCGGACTGGTGACCACGGGTACGTTGACTGACCCATGACGAGGACAATGACCTGTGACTGTGAAGCTGTCATCACCGCAGAGGACACCGAATCGTTGATCGGCCCGGTGAAGGCGCACTTCGACGAGGCACATCCCGAGTTCGAAGAGACCCTCGCCACGATCCGGAACTTTCTCGAGTCCGAGGATCGATCCAGCGGTCCCACTGAACGGCTGGCGACGATTGGTGAGGTGGAGATCCTCCCGATGGGCCCGGATTCGGCGACGGATGCGATCGAGTTCTTCGACACCGATGCTTTTCCCGACAACCCATGGTGGGGTGCCTGCTATTGCATGTTCTACCCGCGAGGCGGAAGGACCAATGAGGACTGGGGCCAGGAGCCCTGGCAGGTGAATCGGGACGATCAACTTCGCCGGATCGAGACCGGGAAGACGTCCGGAATGCTGGCATGGGCAGAGGGCAAGGTGATCGGGTGGTGCAACGCAACGCCGCGGGCGGAGCTCCCGGGCTTGGCCACCGGTGACGATGAGGGAGTTGCCTCCATCGTTTGTTTCGTCATCGCCCCGTCGTACCGCGGGCACGGTGTCGCCACCCGCCTGCTCGACGGAGTGGTGAGCCACTTCACCGACGTTGGATTCCGTCGGCTCGAGGCGTACCCGGTCAGGGAGGCAAAGGACGAAGCGAGGGCTTTCCACGGGACACTCGACTTGTTCTCAGGTTTCGGCTTCGAGGTGACATCCGAGGAGCCGTTGGTAGTCGGGCGGGATCTCCGGTGAGCGAGCGGCTCGACGATTGGATGGAGGCCTACATCGAGGCCTGGACCACCAACGAAGACCACGACATCATGGCCCTGTTCACCCCTGAAGCGGTCTACGACCCTCAGACGGCACACGGTGAACAGCACGGCCACGCCGAGATCGTCGACTGGTGGCAGGAAGTAGGTGATGACCCCGATGACTGGGATTTCGAATGGCTGCCACTCGTGGAGACCGACGACATGGCGGTGATCACTGGTACCACTCGCTACCTCGATCCCCCGACAAGCTATAGAAACCTATTCGTCATCAGATTCGACGAAGACGGGCGGTGCACCGACTTCACCGAGTGGTATATCGAGGAAGAGTCTTGAGTGGTGGGTTCTGGGTTCTGAGTCCGAAATGACTACCGCCTTCGTCTTGGGGGGCGGGGGTCGTTGGGGGGCCGTGGAAGTGGGCATGCTCCAGGCCCTCCATGAGCGAGGGATCAAGCCGGATCTGGTGTTAGGGACCTCCATCGGTGCTTTCAACGGGTCCGTTGTCGCAGATCGTCCGGGCGCCGATGGGGTCGAAGGTCTGAAGGAGCTGTGGATCCGGATCGCGGAGAGCGACGTCCTTCAGGGGAGCAAGATGGCACGCGTCAAGAACGTCGCCACGCTCAGACCGGCGCTGCACGAGACATCGGAGCTGCGGGCCCTCCTCGTGAGCACCCACGCTTCGGATCGTCTCATCGAGGACCTGAGCATCCCTTTCCAGTGCGTGGCCGCATCAATCGAGAGAGCCGCCGAGCATTGGTTCACCAGGGGACCTCTCATCGAAGCGCTCCTTGCCTCATCGGCCGTGCCGGCGCTTTTCCCGCCGGTCGAGATCGCCGGTGAGCATTTCTACGACGGAGGCCTGGTCAACTCGGTTCCCCTGGCCCGTGCCGTGGAGCTGGGCGCGACGGACATTTACGTCCTCCAGGTGGGCCGGATCGAATCGCCACTCCGGCCGCCGCAACGTCTCCATGAAGCGGCACTCATCTCGTTCGAGATCGCCCGTCGTCATACCTACCACACGGCCGTCGCCAACCTGCCCGACGGGATTGGCCTCCACCTTCTGCCGTCGGGAAACCCCGTTGCCTTCGATGACGCCCGGCAGCTGAAATGGAGGGACGTGAGCTCGACCATCGGGCTGATCGATGGCGCGTACGCCGCGTCGAAGGCCTACCTGGAGCGGGAGCAGTCATGAAGGTGCCCCCGATCCCGCCGCGCTGGTTTCGACGGCTTCTGATTGATCCGGCGATCGTGCTTGTCGTGGCCCTTGCCTTGATCTCGCTCCCGGTCTGGATCATCGGCGCCGCATTCGTCTCCCGGTATGTGCCCGGGAACTGGCGCATCCTGCGCATCGCCTGGTTCCTGTTCCTGTATTTGGTCGTGGAGGCGGTGAGCCTGGCGGTGATGTTCCTCACCTGGGTGTTCTCCGGTTTTGGCTGGAGGATGAGATCGCCGACCTTCACAGAATTGCACTATCGGCTGCTCGCGTTGATGTTGAGGACAGTGATCCGCTCCGCGGAGGTGACCTTCAAGCTCCGGGTGATGCAGGACGAATTGCGGCCGACCACTGCGGTGAACGGCGTAACCCGATCGATCCTGGTGTTATCGAGGCATGCCGGCCCCGGCGACTCGTTCCTCCTCATGGACGGGCTGGTCAACGGATACCGGCGCGACCCGCGCATCGTGCTCAAGGAGTTCCTCCAGTGGGATCCTGCCGTCGATGTGATCCTGAACCGGCTGCCTGCGGCGTTCGTCCCGGTCGGTCGGAAAGGGGGAGAGGAGCTGATCGACGCCATCTCCAGCCTGGCTCGCTCGATGGACAACGACGACGCATTCGTCATCTTCCCCGAAGGCGCGAATTACACCGATGGTCGGCGGGCACGTGCCATCCAGAAGCTGAGGGAGATCGGTCGCCCTGATCTCGCGGAACGCGCCGAGGATCTGAAGCAGACACTGCCGCCTCGCTCGCTCGGTGTGATCACGGCATTGGCCGCTGCGCCACCGGACTCAGATGTGTTCTTCGTCGGGCACGCCGGACTGGAGGCGTTCATCACCGCGGGTGACATCTGGAGGGCGATGCCGATGGACACAGAGGTCGAGGTGAAGATCTGGCATTTCCGTGCCGAGGAGATTCCCCCACCCGAAGAGCAGGAGACGTGGCTGTACGACGTCTGGGCCGAGATCGACGACTGGATCAGCGCCGAGTTGGAGAAGACAGGTTAAGTTCTGGCCATGTTGACGATCGTTGGCAACATCCTCTGGCTGATCCTCTGTGGCATCTGGATGGCCATCCTCTATTACATCGGGGGCCTGCTCGGGCTGATCCTGATCGTCACCATCCCGCTCGGGATCCAGTCCTTCAAGCTGGGCAACTATGTGTTGTGGCCGTTCGGAAGGACCGTCGTGACGGCGCCGGGGGCTTCCGTTGTCTGGTCGGTGGTGGGGAACGTTGTCTGGCTCATCCTGATCGGATGGTGGCTGGCCCTATTCCATGTCCTGCTGGCAGTCATCTTCTTCATCACAATCATCGGAATCCCATTCGGAATCGCCAACCTGAAGCTGGCACGGCTGGCCTTGCTTCCCTTCGGGGCGACCGTGGTCACAGAGGTTCCAGCAGACATGGAGACAATGGTGGCGGTGCCACAGCTCGGAGCCACCGCCGCGCCTCAGGCCGTGACGCAGCCGGCCCCACCCACTCCGACTCGGCCGCCGGAGCCGCCCGAGGTCACGGGGCCGTCTTCGGCTCCATGAACGGCATCATCTTTCGCAGCTCCCGACCCACGTCCTCGATCTGGTGGGACCGATTTGCCGCCCTTTGCTCGTAGAGGAAAGGGGCTCCCTCCCGAGCCTGGGCCATCCATTCGTTGGCAAATGCGCCCGACTGGATCTCGGCAAGGGCCTGCTTCATCGCGGCCCGGGTCTCGTCAGTGATGATCCGTGAGCCACGGGTGTAGTCGCCATATTCGGCAGTGTCGGACACCGAGTAGCGCATCCAGGAGAGCCCTCCTTCGTAGAGGAGGTCGACGATGAGCTTCAGTTCGTGGAGCGTCTCGAAGTAAGCGGATTCGGGTTGATAACCCGCCTCGACCAGTGTCTCGAACGACGCCTTGATCAGCTCGGACACCCCGCCACACAGGATGACCTGCTCGCCGAACAGATCGGTCTCGGTCTCCTCCTTGAAAGTGGTCTCGAGGATGCCAGCCCGGCCCCCGCCGATGGCCGACGCGTAGCTGAGCCCGACGGCGCGGGCGTTGCCGGATGCGTCCTGATGCACGGCGAGCAGACAGGGCACGCCGGACCCCTCGGTGTAGGTACGGCGGACCAGGTGTCCCGGGCCTTTGGGAGCGATCATTGCCACGTCGACGTCCTCCGGTGGGACGATCTCCCCGAAATGGATGTTGAACCCATGGGCGAAGAGCAGTGTGTCGCCGGAATCGAGATTGGGCTCGATCGACTCGGCGTAGATGACCCCCATTATCTGGTCGGGGACCAGCATCATGATGGTGTCCGCCCACTGGGCGGCCCCATCCGGTGTGAGCACCCGAAGACCCTCGCCTTCTGCCTCGGCCCAACTCGGGGAGCCCTCTCGAAGACCCACCACGACATCCACACCTGATTCCTTCAGGTTCAGGGCGTGGGCGTGACCCTGGCTTCCGTAGCCGATGACGGCCACCTTCCTGGCTCGGATGAGCTCCGGATCACTGTCGGCGTCGTAGTAGATGGTTGCCATGCCCGGATTGTGGTCGCTTTCGCTCTCGGGAAAAACTCGACGTCATAGGATCCTGGCCAATGACACAGAAGATCAGATCCCAAGAAGTGACGGAGGGCCCGGCCAAGGCAGGGGCGAGGGCGATGTTGCGCGCCGTCGGCCTGACCGAGGAGGACTTCACAAGGCCACAAGTTGGCGTGGTCTCCGCCGGGAACGAGGTGACTCCCTGCAATCTCACCGGCCCCGAGCTGTCGAGGCACGCCAAGACCGGTGTGGCGTCGGCAGGGGGAGTGGGCCTGGTCTTCTCCACGATCGCAGTCTCCGATGGCATCTCGATGGGTCACGAGGGCATGAGGGCCTCGTTGGTCTCTCGGGAGGTCATCGCCGACTCCGTCGAGCTGGTGATGCATGCCGAGAGATTCGATGCCTTGGTCGCCATCGCGGGATGCGACAAGTCGCTGCCCGGGATGCTGATGGCGGCGGCTCGACTCGACCTCCCCGCCATCTTCCTCTACGGCGGCTCCAGTCTTCCCGGCCACTACGCCGGGCGCGACATCTCGATCGTGGACGTGTTCGAGGGGATCGGCGCAGAGTCCGAGGGCCGCATCACCATCGACGAGCTCCTGGAGCTCGAGCGAGCGGCCTGCCCCGGGGCCGGGTCCTGTGCGGGAATGTTCACCGCCAACACGATGGCGTCGGTTGGCGAGGCCATCGGGATGTCGCTTCCCGGCTCCGCCTCGGTCCCCGCCGTCGACCCTCGACTTCATGGCTATGCCGAGCGATCGGGCGAGGCGGTGATGAGGCTCCTCGACGATGGCGTCCGTCCCCGCGACATCATGACGCGTCCTGCCTTTGAGAACGCCATCACCACGGTCATGGCTCTCGGTGGATCCACAAATGCCGTCCTTCATCTCCTGGCGATCGCCCACGAGGCGGAGGTGGACCTGGAGTTGGAGGATTTCGACAGGATCTCCCGTCGCACCCCACACATCGGCGATCTCAAACCGTTCGGGAGATACCACATGGTCGATCTGGATCGGGTGGGGGGAGTGCCGATCGTCCTGCGCGCTCTCCTCGACGAGGGCTTGATCGACGGAGACACTCTGACCGTCACTGGTCGCACCATGGCCGAGAACCTCTCGGAAATCGTCTTCAGCCAGGAACAGGATGTGATCGCGCCCACGTCTGCGCCTCTCGCTCCGGAGGGCGGCATCGCGGTCCTCAGGGGAAACCTCGCCCCCGGTGGTGCGGTGGTCAAGGTGGCTGGAATCGATCTAGACGTGTTCGAGGGACCGGCTCGGGTTTTCGATGGGGAGCAAGGCGCCATTCAGGCGTTGTTCGACCACCAGATCACACCTGGCGACGTGGTCTTGATCAGAACCGAGGGACCGAAGGGCGGGCCCGGCATGCGGGAGATGCTCCAGGTCACCGCTGCGCTCAAGGGCGCCGGTCTGGGCAAGGACGTGCTCTTGGTGACCGACGGCAGGTTCTCCGGAGGTACAACCGGGCTCTGCATCGGCCATGTCGCCCCCGAGTCCGAGGCCGGGGGCCCGCTGGCGTTTGTCGCCGAGGGGGATCGGGTTCGGGTGGATGTCCCGGCCCGACGCCTCGACGTCCTCGTCGACCAACAGGTGCTCGATGATCGCGCCACGACCTGGTCGCCTCATCCGGCGCGGTATGAAACCGGTGCTCTTGCCAAATACGCCCGGCTCGTCGGTTCGGCCGAAACGGGAGCCGTCACCGGCTAGCTTCTCCAGGGTGAGCGCAGAGGCGATCCCCGAGGAGAGAGAGAAACGAAGTTTCTTCAAGCGCGCTGCCCGCGGGGCGAGTGAACGGGTACTGGACGTCGTCGACCCGGACATGGTCCTCGAACATGTCGATGTGAATGCCCTGCTCGAACGTATCGACATCAATTCCCTACTCGATCGCATCGATGTCGAGCGACTGATCGGGCGGATCGATATCGACGAGCTGCTCAAGTCGGCCGATATCGACGCCCTGATGGAACGGGTCGACATCAAGGCCTTGATCGATCGGGCCGGGATCCCCGAGATCGTCGCCGAGAGCACCAGTCACCTCACCGGGTCGGCGCTCGACATGTTCCGCCGGCCGATAGTTGGGATCGACGAAATCGTGTTCAAGGGGCTCAACCGCCTGTTTCGGCGGGACCTCCAGAGTTTCCCGACGGGACCCGGGGCCCTGGTCGACTGGGTCGACGAGCACACCGAGGACACCGGTGTCCGGACCGGTCGCTATGCAGGTCCGGTGACCCGGTTCATCGCTCTGGTGCTGGATATCCTGATCGTGACGACTGGTTTCACCGTGATCGTCGCGGGCACCACTTACCTCGTCGAGTTGGTCAGCCCTCTCGAGATCGATCCGGTGAGAGGGTTGTGGTACATCGTGGGTTTCGTGGTGTGGGCGCTCCTCTATCTGTGGCTCTCAATCGCGATATTCGGCAAAACCCTGGGCAAGACCGTGATGGGCGTCCGTGTCGTGGATTCCCAAGGGTCGTTGGCGCTCCACAGTCGCCAATCCTTCGTCCGAGCCATCACCTATCCGATTTCCTTCGTCGTCTTGGGTTTGGGTCTGCTCGGGGTGTTGTTCGGCCGGGAGCGGCGCGCATGGCACGACCATTTCGCCGGCACGGCCGTGGTCTACGACTGGGGAAGCCGCACCGCTCGTCTCTCCACTCCTCTGGCGGCGTGGTTGGAGCGCAAAGGGATGGAGAACTAGCGGAAGCGCGCCGGTGAGGTCACGGCCGGGTCTATCTCCGACAGCTCGGCAGGGGGCCCGGAGCCCAGCACCAGGCTGGCCACGAGGGCGCCATAGGCAGGGGCCGTCTGGATGCCTGTGCCACCCTGGCCGACCAGCCAGAAGAAGCCTGGGGCGGTGGGTTCTTCCCCGATGACCATTTCCCGGTCGGGGGCGAACGTGCGTAACCCGGTCCACTGGGAGTTGACCGACCTGATGTCGAGCGTTGTTGCCTCGTTGATCCGCTCGATGGCGAGGGCGACGTCGGCCATGTCTGGCCGGGGGTCGAGTGGGGGCGATGGCGTCTCCTCGGCGAGTGAGCAGAGCAGCTGGGCGCCATCGGGGCGGAAATAGAAGAGCTGGTCGACATCGACAACGAACGGCCATCCGTCGTAGGACACATCTCCCGGAACCATGAATGCGGTTCGACGCATGGGTTGGAGACCCACCGGTTCGATTCCCGCCAGGCCTGCCACGACATCGCCCCAAGCTCCGGAGGCATTGACCACGGCTGTGCACTCGATATCGCCTTCCTGGGTCCAGACCCGCCACCCCCGACCGGACCTGGCGAGACCGTTGACAGGCGAGGACACCCGAAGCTCGGCACCGGATCTCCGGGCAATGCGCACAAACGCCTGATGGAGGGCGGCCACATCGATGTCGAGGGCGTTTGGCTCATAGAGGCCTCCGGCGACCTGTTCCGGCCGCATCTTGGGAACGAGCCGTAGGACCTCATCTCGGTCGACCAGGACCGACCCGGCCCCGAGGGCCTCGCCGTCACCGGCAATAGAGCGCAGACGATCGAACCGAGCCTCGTCCGATACCCAGAGGAGGCCCCGATCCGAGAGCAGCGGCGCGTCGGTCGAGTCCTCTGGCGGGTTTTCCAAGAACGTCCTGCTCGCCAATCCCAGAGGGCGGGAGCCGTCGGCGCCATAGTTGGCGACGAACATCGCCGCCGACCGACCGGTGGTGTGGAAAGCGAGGCTTCGCTCCGATTCGAGCAGGATCACAGAGCCATGAGGGGCGAGATGAGCCGCAGCCGAGACACCGGCGATCCCGCCACCGATGACTGCGAAGTCGGTCACTGGATGGGTTGTCGATCCTGGACGTTCATGGGGTCACGACAACCCTCCCCACGACCTTTCGATCGGCCACCCACCGGAGGGCCTGCACCGCTTCGTCCAGGGGGAACGTCTTCTGCACCAGCGGGCGAAGAGTGCCATCGGCCACCCAGTCCATGACTATCCGGTTGTTCTCCGCGCTCCGGGCGGGCTCCTCGATGTTGAAACGGCCCCAGAACACACCCACCACCGAGTTCCCCTTGACCAGGGTCAGGTTCAACGGGATCTGCGGGATGTCACCCGACGTGAACCCGACCACGAGGAGGCGGCCATTCCAATTGGTGGAGCGAAGAGCCAGCTCGGTGGCAGGGCCGCCTACCGGGTCGTAGACCACGTCCACCCCCGCTCCCGACGTGGCTGCAGCGATGCCGTCGCGCAAAGGCACCTGGTCATGGCGGATGATCTCGTCCGCGCCGGCGTCACGTACAACCCCGGCTTTCTCTTCGGAGGAGACAGCCGCGATCACCATGGCTCCGAGTGCCTTGCCGATCTGGACGGCGGCGAGGCCCACACCTCCGGCCGCGCCCAGCACCAGCAGCGTCTCGTCTGCCCTCAGGCCGGCCCGGTCGACCAGGGCGTGATATGAGGTGCCATACGCGACCGGGATCGCCGCCCCGACATCGAATCCGATGTGATCGGGGAGTCGGGTGATGGCCCCGGGAAAGGCGGTGGCACGCTCCGCCATCGCCCCTGTCCCCACGAAGCCGACGACCCGGTCACCGGGCTCCAAGTCACCCAGACCATCGGCCGACTCGACGACACCGGCGAATTCGTTGCCAGGCACGAAGGGAAGCTCAGGCCTGATCTGATACTGGCCGGCCACCACCAGAAGGTCTTGAAAGTTCACCGCCGCTGCCTTCACGGCTACCAGGGCGGTCCCGGGGAGCGGTGTCGGATCGGGCATCTCGCCAACCCGGAGGGCGTCCAAACCGTCGTAGCTGTCGCAGATCAGGGCGCGCATGGATCAAGCCTACGGACATCCCTCGTCCCTCTCTGACACAATCGGGGGGTGCCGATCGAGCCCATGCCGTCAAGGTTCGAGCTTCCCCAACCAAGCCCGGGAGACGGTGAGGTGGTGGCCGTGGGCGCCGACCTCGAGCCAGGCACCCTGCTTCAGGCATATCGCAAAGGCCTGTTTCCCATGGGCCTGCCCGACGGGCATCTCGGATGGTGGTCGCCGGTCGAGCGGGCGATCCTCCCGTTGCGAGGTCTGCATATCAGCCGGTCGCTACGTCAATCGACGAGACGCTTCCAGGTGTCGGTGGATGCCGATTTCGAGGGCGTCATTCGGGGCTGTGCCGATTCGAGACGAAGGGATCCGTGGATCACCGGAGAATTCGTGGAGGCCTACACGACGCTGCACCGTTTGGGGTGGGCGCACTCCGTGGAGGTGTGGGACAACGAGGGCAGGCTGGTAGGGGGTCTCTATGGCGTCGCCATCGGTGGGCTCTTCGCCGGCGAGTCGATGTTCCATGAGGTTCGGGACGCATCGAAGGTCGCCCTCGTGCATCTCGTTGTCGTGATGAATCGGGGTGGCGGCAGCTTGCTCGACGTTCAATGGCAGACACCGCACCTCGAGTCGCTCGGCGCGGTGGTGATAGGGCGTGATGCGTATCTGGGACAGCTGGATGAGGCGCTCAGCGGCCCGGACGTGTTCGAGTCGGCCTACGAGAGCGACAGCCTCTAGGGACCCACCGCTAGAGTCGATATCCAGTCCTGGAGGAGCGTTGCGGGCCGTCGTTGCCGGAGTCGATTTGACCGCCATGGGGCGGCGCGTAGCCGAACGGGCCGGGATGATGGCCGAGTCATCCGGTGTGCCATTGCGATTGGTCCATGTGCTGGAGCCCGTCGGCGAGGCGATGATCGAACCATCGCTGGCCCGCTTGATGCGTGAGTACCAGACGACCGAAGCCTCGAAGCTCGCAGAATGGGCCAGGGGGAAGACGGGGGTCGAGGTCGACCTGGAGGTGGTCAAAGGCTCGCCCTCATGGGAGTTGACGGCGAGAGGCAAGAGCGCCGGCCTGGTAGTGGTCGGGTCGTCGTCCATCAATGCCTTTTCCGTTGGCCCCGTGGCCAAGCGGGTAGCTCGCAAGACAACCACCGACACTCTGCTGGTTCGCCGTCAGCCACGGGTGCCATATCGAAAAGTGATCGCCGCCGTGGACTTTTCCGAGCACTCCCGAGTGGCCGTGAATCGAGCTCTGGCCTTGTTCCCGGATGCCGATACCACGGCTCTCTACTCGATGCCGTCGCGCTTCGACACGATGCTCGCCAGCGCAGGCTTGTTCAGCGAGGAGCTCGAGGCCTCACGCGGCTCACGCTTGCGGATGGCGCAGGAGCGCATGGAGGACTTCACCGCCCAATGGGATGGCGATATCAGGACGCTGGTCGTCGACGGACCGCCTACTGAGACCATCGAGGAGGTCGTGAGGAGGAGAGGGGCCGATCTCGTCATCGTGGCAAGCCGGGGCGCCAGCGCAACCCGGATGGTCTTGCTGGGCACGGTGGCAGAGGGCCTGGTCACCGAGGCGCCTTGTGATGTGCTGGTGGCCCGGGCCAAGGCCCCATTCCGGCGGCCCTGAAACGGTCTATCCCTCCACGGTCGGGAAGGTGAGTGTGAACGTCGTACCTGACGACGATGAATCGACCGAGATGTCTCCACCGCTGCGCGTGACGATGGTGTGGACGGTGTGAAGACCCAGACCCGTGCCCTGCCCCGGGTCCTTGGTGGTGAAGAAAGGGTCGAAGATCCGCTGACTCACGTCCGGGTCGATGCCCGGGCCGGTGTCTGAGATCCGCACCTTCACCGCTCCGTTGTCCCGCCCCGCCTCGATCGTGAGTGTTCCCGACCCGTTCATGGCATCGGCGGCATTGTCGATGAGGTTGGTCCAAACCTGATTGAGATCTCGCCCCGAGGCCTCGATGGCCGGCAGTTCGGGCTCGATGTCCACCACGGTCTCGATGCCCCGGAGCTTGTGTTTGAGCAGTATCAGGGTGTCCCGGATGCCTTCAGTGGGATTTATCTGTTGCACCGGCCCCTGGTCGAGATACGAGTAGTTCTTCACCACCCGCACTAACTCGGAGATACGGCCGGCGGCGATCCGGACCTCATTGATCAACTGCGAAGCGAGGACACGCAGGCCGAGCCAGCGCATGAACTTGGTCGCGGTGTCACGGTCCAGGCCGTCGGTGGTCTGATCGAGCAATTCGAGATCCCATCCATCCTCGACGAGGGCAGGGGCGATCTCCCAGGCATCGGCGACTCCGAGATCCTCCAACCACGTCGCCACTCCATCCTCGAGCGCCGATCTGGCCAAGGGATCCATCGAGCCGGGTTTGACCGGAACCGGGATGGGCCGGCTGAGGAGCTCGCCGATCCCGGCGAGCAGGACCGTGGCGTCACCTAGATCCACGTAAACCTCTTCGGCACGGGCCATGCTCCGCCCCACCGCTGCAGCCGGGTTGTTCAGCTCATGCATGAGTTGGGCCGCCATGCGGCCCAACGCCGCCATCCTCTCCTCGTGCCGGAGAGTGTCCTCGATGCCACGCAGACGTGAGGTGACCGTTCGAAACATCCGTCGCACCACCCGGGAGTCTTCGATCAAGTCCTCGAACGCGTTGGCCGGGATCCTGATCAATGACGACTTCGATACGGCGGTGACACTCGCCGTCCGTGGGGCGTTGTCGAGGAGCGCGATCTCGCCCACAACCTCACCCGGTCCGAGCGTGGCCAGGACCACCTCTCGGTCGGTCCCCATCTTCGTAACCCGCAACTCTCCGTCCACGATCACGAACATGTCCTCGGAGAGAGAATCCTCCTCGATGATGGTCGTCTCCGCCTCCACCTCGATCCGCTCCGACTCCCTGCAAACCTGGTCGAGAAGGCCCTGTGGTAGATCGGCGAAATACGGAAGGCCCCGCAGGACCTCTGCAATGTCGCTCAAAGCCCGGCCAGGTGGTTGTGGACGAAGCGGATGGCTGTGGCGCCCTCCCCTACAGCGCCGGCGACACGCTTGATGGAGCCATGCCGGACGTCGCCGGCGGCAAAGATCCCGGGCACGCTCGTCTCGAGGGGGAGAGGGTCTCGGTCGACGTTCCAGCCTTTCAAAGGCCCTAGATCCTCTCCGGTCAGGATGAAGCCCCGCTCGTCGAGTTGGACGACATCGGCCAGCCAGTCGGTGTGCGCCGTCTGCCCGATGAAAATGAAGATCGCCCCGGCGTCGACGGGCTCCTCCTTCTCGGTCTTCCGGTCTCGAAGGACCAGACCGGTCAGGTGGGTGTCTCC